>CACZPE010000107.1 GCA_902782875.1 uncultured Ruminococcus sp.
TATCGGATAGTGAATAACAGATAGTGAACAGAAAGGTCCCCGCCCTTATGCGGCAGCTCCTGCTGTTCACTATTCTATTATCTGCAGGAACTATATGCAGAATGAGAGTTACCGGGCTGCACACTAAACCAGTTCCACTTAATTAATCAACGACCTAACAGCGGGCTTTGCCCTTGGTCAAAAATATTAGTTATAAATATGAAAGGTACCGAGCTGCAAATATAGCCATCTCCATAAAATTAATCTGCGAAGAGGGTGCAGGCTCAGCCTGTGGGCTTGACAGAATTGGAATATGAATATATAATATTCTCAGGAAAAGAGGTATACTATGAGAGGAATATATTCATCCGTAACGGATATGCGCCGTAAGGTATTCACCGAGGTGGCAAGGCTCGCGTATGAGGGCGGAGATTATTCAAGGATGGAGGATCTGCCGTATAAGATATGCCCGGGAGATGTAGCCCAGCACAGGGAGTCTATATTCCTTGAAAGGGCAATAGTGGAGGAAAGACTGCGTCTTGCGATGGGGCTTCCCCTGCGTGATGTCAGCGAGCATGCTCCCGTGTCAAGAGGCGTGAACGAGAGCGCCATAGCAGAAAAATACTATGATCCGCCGCTTATCAATATAATCAGCTTTGCCTGCAATGCCTGCCCGACGATGCACTATCATGTGACGGAGATATGCCAGGGCTGCTTTGAAAACCCCTGTAAGGAAGTATGTCCCAAGGGCGCTATAAGCATAAGGCACGGCAGATCTATAATAGATGAGGAAAAATGTATCAAATGCGGCCGCTGCAAGGACGTGTGCCCCTACGGTGCCATACTCAAGGTGGAGCGTCCCTGTGCCCGTGCCTGCGGCATGGATGCGATAGGCAGCGATGAGCACGGCAGAGCAACGATAAACTATGACCGCTGCGTGTCCTGCGGTATGTGCCTTGTCAACTGCCCCTTCGGAGCGATAGCAGACAAGGGCCAGATATTCCAGCTGATACACGCGATAAAAACAGGCCGCAGAGTCGTGGCGATAGTAGCTCCCGCATTCTACGGACAGTTCGGCAAGCTCACTCCCGAAAAGCTGACAGCCGCTATGAGAAAGCTGGGTTTTGACAGCGTGTCGGAGGTGGCAGTCGGCGCAGATCTGTGTACTGTGGAGGAAGCAAAGGACTTCATAGAGAATGTGCCTGAAAAGCTTGACTTTATGGGTACTTCATGCTGTCCCGCATGGTCATCCATGGCAAAGAAGCTGTTCCCCGAACTGTCAAAGAATATATCCATGGCACTTACTCCCATGGTGCTCACAGCAAGACTTGAGAAGAAAAAGGATCCCGACTGTATGATCGCATTCATAGGCCCCTGCTCGGCAAAGAAGCTCGAAGCAAGCCGCAGATCCGTCAGGAGCTATGTGGATTTCGTGCTCACTTTTGAAGAGCTGATGGGCATGTTTGCCGCAAAGGACGTTGATCTTGACAGCATTCCCGACGAGGAGGCTGTTCCTCTCAGCGAGGGCACAGGCGCAGGACGCGGATTTGCAGTAAGCGGCGGAGTTGCAGGCGCAGTCGCCGAGGAGATACACAGGATAGCCCCTGACAGGGAGGTAAAGACCACCTCCGCACAGGGACTCTCGGAGTGCCGTAAGATGCTGCAGCTTGCAAAGGCACATAAGTATGACGGGTACCTGCTTGAGGGTATGGGCTGCCCGGGCGGATGTGTTGCGGGCGCGGGTACTCTCTGTGCCGTGAACAAGGCTACCGCGGGCATAGAGAAATACAAAAAGCAGGCAGACAAGAAGCTTGCATCCGAGACGGACTATGCAGATCAGCTTTATCTGCTTGAGGATTTTGAGCTGTGATATGATCAGGTAAGAAAGAGAAGAAAGAAAATAAATTTATAGGGGAAAAATATGTCAGCAACACTTCTGGTACTGGCCGCAGGGCTGGGCTCGCGTTTTTCGGGGGGAATAAAGCAGCTTACGCCGATAGGTAAAAACGGTGAGCTTCTTATGGAGTATTCCGCGTATGATGCGGCAAGGGCAGGCTTTGACAAGGCTGTATACATTATAAGAAGGGATATAGAGGAGCAGTTCTGCGAGCTGGCAGACAGGCGCATATCAAAGATAATGCCTACTGAATACTGCTTTCAGGATATGAGTGATCTGCCTGAAGGATTTTCTGTGCCCGACGGAAGGACCAAGCCCTGGGGCACGGTACATGCCGTGCTTGCAGCAAAGAAACTTATAAACGAACCTTTTCTTATAGTCAATGCCGATGATTATTACGGCAGAAATGCATATGAAAAAGCGTATTCCTTCCTTACAGGAGTTCGTATGCCCTATGATCAGTGTATGTGCGGCTTTGTACTCAAGAATACTCTCAGCGACAACGGCACCGTTACAAGAGGAGTATGCAGAAGCGGTGACAACGGTATACTCACGGGAGTTACAGAGACATATAAGGTGTCTGCACATGACGGCGTTATCGATGGATATGTTGACGGTGAGAGAGTAGTACTCGACCCCGACAGCATAGTATCAATGAATATGTGGGGCTTTGATGACAGTATCATGCCCAAATTTGAGAGACTTTTCGCAGAGTTCCTGGGGAATATGAAAAAAGACGAAGAGAAGACATCGGAATATGCTCTGCCTATGGCAGCAGATGCTCTTATACGTTCGGGAGAGATAAATATAAAGGTGCTGCCCACTCACGACAAGTGGTACGGTATGACTCTCAGCGAGGATGCAGCTGAGGTAAAGGCAGCCTTTGCGGATATGACAGGAAGAGGGATATATCCCGATACACTGGTATAATATTTGTATAATGATAGTATAAATATACATAATGTATATTTATACTATCCTGAATACCCTCTCCGGCAGTATGTTTTATTACATTTTGAAAAAAATTTGCAAAACCCCTTGACAGAATATAGGGATTTAGGTTATACTATATCATTAGTGGGAAAAGTCGGACATACCCTCTTTGTGTCTGCATATTTCCCGTAGATCCAGAAATATTGTAAGCAAGGAGGAGAAATAATGAAAAGAACTTATCAGCCTAAGAAGCTCCAGAGAAAGAAAGAGCATGGTTTCAGAAAGAGAATGGCTACCAAGAACGGCCGTAAGGTACTCGCCCGCAGAAGGGCAAAGGGCAGAAAGATGCTCACTTATTGATTTTTTTCAGAGAATACAAGGCAATGACCAAATACCGCTCACACACCCGTGTTATTGTTATGAGACAGTCTTATGACTGTGCTTATTCGGATTGATTTATCCGTGATATGGGCCGGCGGTGTGAGGTCATTTTATTTTCAAAAAGGGTGAGGCGTATGAAGTACAGGATTCTCAACAGGAACAAGGATTTCGTGCGTCTGTACAACAAGGGAAAATACGTCTCAGGGCGTATATGTGCTGTATATTTCAGAAAAAATCCGAAAAACAGGGCTGACGGCGAGAAATTCAACAGGATAGGCATATCAACAGGAAAGAAGATAGGCAATGCCGTCAGGAGAAGCAGGGCAAGACGTGTGATAAGGGCAGCTCTGAGAGGGTGTGAGCTCCCTGCAGGTCATGATATAGTCATAGCTGCAAGACAGGGCGCTGCAGAGTGCAAATCATACGAATGTGCTTCTTTTTTCAGAAAAAAGCTGATACCTGCCATGAACGGTCAGGACAACAGATCTGCTGACCGCAAGGACAGGCAGGCATGAAAAGGTATATTTTAAGGGAGAGCTTTCTGCTCCCTGTAAAGTTCTACAGAAAATTCATATCACCCGCATTCGGACCTGTGTGCAGATACTATCCGTCATGCAGTGCCTACGCTATGGAAGCGGTAAGGCGGCACGGGATAATAAAGGGCACACTGCTCGCCGCATGGAGACTGCTCAGATGCAATCCGTTCTCAAGGGGCGGCGTGGATAAAGTCCCGGATGAAGTGATATTTTTCAGAAAGAGAAAATGACCGTGCAGACATACTGGTCTGCCATATGAAACAAAAGAATAAGGAGATGTTGAATCACGGGTATCTCACAGATTATAGGCTATCCCCTCGGCTGGGTGATGTGGCTTGTATACAAGCTGGTGAATAACTACGGTATAGCGATACCGATATTCACGCTTCTTGTAAGGCTCGTGCTGTTCCCTCTGTCTGTAAATCAGCAGAAATCAATGGCGGCTACCTCCGCTATACAGCCCAAGCTTGACAAGCTCAAAAAGCAGTATGCCAACAATCCGAACAAGCTTCAGGAAGAGCAGATGAAGCTCTATTCCGAGGAAAATATCAATCCTATGGCATCGTGCCTGCCGCTGGTACTTCAGCTGGTATTCCTCTACGGTGTGTTCGATGTTATCTACCGTCCCATAACACATATAGTAAGAGTCAGCAAGGATGTAATGACTGAGCTCACAAATATCGCAGCACCGCTGTTTGAGGGCAACAGGGCATTCAGCTCGAGACCTGAGCTCTATCTTGTGCAGTCGATACAGTCAGATCCGCAGTACTATATAGATCACGGCATATCGCCGGATATAGTCAACAGCGTGCTCAGCTTCAACAACAAGCTGCTGGGCTTCATAGATCTCGGTACCATACCGAAATCCGTCTTTGAGGATGGCTTTGCATTCTCGGCACAGAGCATAGGACTTATCATGATACCTGTAATCGCAGGTGTCCTTCAGCTCGTAACGACTATATACAGCAATATCAAGCAGAAGAAGCTCAATCCCGAGGCTGCATCCGCAATGGGCAGCATGAACCTGATGATGTATATGTTCCCTGTTATGTCGATCTGGATAAGCTTCACGGCAGCAGCAGGTCTCGGTTACTACTGGATATGCTCCTCTGTTGTAGGTATCATACAGATGGTAGTCCTCAACAAGATATACACTCCGGAATATGTACAGAAGCTCGTTGAGAAGGACAGGGAGAAGAACAAGAACAGAAAGCGCTCGGGCCTTATGCAGAAATACAATGAGCTCATGCAGCAGCAGATGGCTCAGAATGCACAGACAAACAGCAGTATAAAGACATCTGCGGCAGTAAAGGACGAGGACGGCAACGAGATAAAGATGTCAAACTCCCAGATGAAGGAATATGAGAGAAAAATAATCGCTGAAGCAAGACGCAGACAGGCTGAGAAATACGGCGATGTCTACGATGAGAACGAAAGCGATGATATGGATAAGAAAGGTTGATTTGCGATGAAAAAGCAGTTCACGGCAGAGACCGCACAGGAAGCTATGGAGCTCGCGGCAAAGGAATTCGGCGTTGACAAGGAAAAGATAACATTCAGCGTGCTCGATCAGGGCAACAAGGGATTTCTCGGCATCGGCAAGACAAACGCTGTAGTAGAGGCTGAATATGAGCCCTCCAAGTCGGAAACAGCTGTCGCATATCTCGACAGTGTGCTCAAGGCTATGGATATATCCGCGCAGTACGAGGTCACCGAGAATGAGGAAGGCGTAGTGATCGATATCTCCGGTGATACCACAGGCGCTGTGATAGGCAGAAGAGGCGAAACACTCGATGCTCTGCAGTACCTTACAAGCATGGCTGCAAACCGCAGCGACAAGGACTATTACAGAGTAAACCTCGATTCCTGCGGCTACAGGGAGAAGAGAAAGAAGATACTCGAGGACCTCGCTGCAAAGATATCCAGAAATGTTCTCCGCTCCGGCAGAAGCATTACTCTTGAGCCCATGAACCCCTATGAAAGACGCATAATCCATGCGGCTGTAAGCGAGATCGAGGGAGTTACCTCCAAGAGCGTAGGCGATGAGCCTTACAGAAAGGTAGTCATCTCCTCCGTAAGCGGCAAGGGTGAAAGACGCTTCGACAAGCGCGACAGATTCAGGGACAGAGGCGACAGAGAGGACAGGAGAGAAAGACGCAGAGAGCCCAGATCAATGGATCTCTTCAAGACCTCCTTCGAGAAGGACTACAAGAAGCCAAAGCCTGAGGACAGCATGATAAGCGGCGACCTCTACGGCAAGATAGATATATGATAATAAGGGCTGTTGCCGTATGGCAGCAGCCCTTTGGTATTACCAGTCCTTTTTCAGAAGAAAATCGTCTATACCGGTTATTTCTATGCCGTTAATATTCCCTGCCGCGATCGGATCACGGCAAACCACATATTTTCTGTAATTATCCTTTATATCCATCAGATTTTCGGTCTCACGGTCTGATCCCGACGGTATATTTACGCATACCTGTACATATATCTTTTCATCACGCCGTATACCAATGAAATCTATTTCCTTCTGATCGTTCTTTCCGATATATACATCATATCCTCTGCGCTTCATTTCAAGAAAAACTATGTTTTCGAATACGGCAGAAAGCTTTTTCGGATCAAAGCCCGAAAGGCTGTAGATGAATGATATATCTGACAGGTAATACTTTTCCTGTGTTTTCAGCACCTGTCGGCCCTGTATATCATAGCGCTTGCAGGGATATATGATAAAAGCTTCGCCAAGCCACTTTATATAATTATATATTGTTTCGTTGGATATGCTTCGCTGTTCGCTTTTCAGAAATTTTATAACGGATGAGGCTGAGAATGTCATACCGATATTTTCTACAATAAAGCGTACTACCCTGTCAAAAAGATCCTGGTTTCTTATGCTGTGTCTTATCGAAATATCCCTTGTTACAACAGATGAATATATGCCCTCTGCTATCTGATATGCCGAGCGTTCATCAAGACGGCTTATACCTATCACAGGAAAACCGCCGTAGCGCAAATATTCTTCAAGTGCCCTTCTGCTGTCTTCGGCAGATATTCCCCTGAATGTCATAAACTCCCGGAATGAAAGGGTATAGACAGGTATCATGATATAGCGGCCTGTAAGATATGTGCTTATTTCACCCGACATGAGCCTGCTGTTGGAGCCTGTGACATATATATCGGCATCACAGGTCTCAAGGATATCATTGACAGCCTTTTCCCATCCCTCAGTCTCCTGTACTTCATCAAGAATGAGGTAGCATCGGCCTTTTCCGCTGACAGCATTTCTGAGGTCGTCGAGCATTTCGCGGCAGTTGGAAATACTGTTGTCTGCCGAGCTGTAGCGTCTTTTTATGATATTTTCTTTTTTTATCCCGCTGTTTTCCAGTTCATCCGATATCATTTCGAGTATGGTTGATTTTCCGCATCTGCGGACACCTGCGAGTATCTTTACAAGAGGTACATCAATAAACGGTTTTATCATATTGATGTAATCAGGTCTCAGTATCATATGCATCACCCGTACCAATTATAACACAACAAAAAAACAAAGTCAAGTTTTTTCGGTATACCGAAAAAACTTGACAAATCTGACTGCTTTTTACGGTATATCGAAAAAACCATCTGATCATAGCATATTTTTTCGGTATACCGAAAAAATCCGCTGCATATGCA
>CACZPE010000108.1 GCA_902782875.1 uncultured Ruminococcus sp.
GAGCTCACAGGCAAGCTTTCCCCCTGGGTATCCGCAAAGGATGTCATCCTTGAGGTACTCCGCAGACTGTCCGTAAAGGGCGGTGTCGGCAAGGTGATCGAATACTGCGGCGAGGGCGTGAAGAGCCTTTCCGTTCCCGAAAGAGCAACTATAACCAATATGGGCGCGGAGCTCGGCGCTACCACATCCATATTCCCCTCTGACGAGACCACAAGACAGTTCCTTAAGGCTCAGAAGCGCGAGGACGTATACGTTCCCCTCTCTGCCGACGAGGATGCTGTATACGACGAGGTAGTGGAGATAGACCTCTCTGCACTTGAACCCCTTGCAGCTTGTCCCCACTCCCCCGACAATATAAAGACAGCTACCGAGCTTTCCGGCATGAAGATCGATCAGGTATGCATCGGCTCATGCACCAACAGCTCGCTTATGGATATGATGAAAGTCGCTCATATCCTCAAGGGAAAGACCGTTCATCCCGACGTATCTCTCTCCATCGCACCCGGCTCAAAGCAGGTGCTCAATATGCTCGCTCAGAACGGCGCTCTTTCCATAATGATAGATGCGGGTGCAAGAATACTCGAAAGCGCCTGCGGCCCCTGCATCGGCATGGGTCAGTCGCCCAACTCCGGCGGTATCTCCCTTCGTACCTTCAACCGCAACTTCCTCGGACGCAGCGGCACCAAGGACGGCCAGGTATACCTCGTATCCCCCGAACTTGCTGCAGTATCCGCTATAAACGGCGTACTCACCGACCCGAGAACTCTTGCGGACGACTTCAAGTTCGAGATGCCCTCTGAGTTCGTTATAAACGACAATATGATAGTTCCTCCCGCAAGCGAGGCTGATATGGACAGCGTTGAGGTTCTCAAGGGTCCCAACATCAAGTCATATCCCGAGACACATCCTCTCGGTGAAAGGATCGAATGTCCCTGCTCCCTCAAGGTGGGCGATAATATCACCACGGACCACATCATGCCCGCAGGTGCAAAGATCCTTCCTCTCCGTTCCAATATCCCCGCTATCTCGCAGCACTGCTTCACAGTATGCGATGAGAACTTCCCCGCAAGGGCAAAGGAAATGGGCCAGTCCATCATCGTCGGCGGCTCCAACTACGGCCAGGGTTCATCCCGTGAGCACGCTGCTCTCGCGCCTCTCTATCTCGGCGTAAAGGCAGTTCTCGTAAAGAGCTTTGCAAGAATACACCGTGCAAATCTCATCAATGCGGGCATTCTTCCCCTCACCTTCGTTAATGAGGCTGATTATGACAAGATAGAGCTTGGCGATACACTCATCCTTGAAAACATAAGGGAAAAGATCGCTGCAGGCGAGCAGGATCTCATAGTAACTGACGTGGAGAAGGGCGCACAGATACCCGTAAAGTGCGAGCTCAGCGGCAGAAATATCGCTATAATCCTTGCAGGCGGTCTTCTCGACTACACAAGAGAGAGCCTTAAGAAATAATCGGACATACGGTGAAAGGAGCGCAGCATGAACGTCCTTGACTATCTCAAGATCAAAAGTGACAACGACAATATGTATGATCTGGGCACTTTTGACGGACAGTACTCCGAATACATCCCCGACCTTATCCCCACGGGATTTTCAAGGGAGGATGAATACAGGATATGCGACCATACCGCGGCTATGACCACTATCGGCTGCATAATCGCCAACCGTGACAAGGATGTGCTTGCGCTCAATTTCGCCAATGCAAATTTTGCAGGCGGCGCGTATGTTGTGGGTGGAAAGGCGCAGGAAGAGGATATCTGCCGCGCCTCCGGCCTTTACTATACGATAAAGGACACGGTCGAATTCTACCACGCCAACCGTTTCACCGATATGAAGGGGTATACACACGGAATGATATACTCTGCCCGTGTGCCCGTAGTCAGGGATGATACGGGCAGGATGCTCGAAAGCCCCGTTCGGTGCGGCTTCATCACATCACCTGCAGTCAACCGCTATGCCGCAAGGATATCGCACAAGACGGCCAACGAGATCATGGAGGAGCGCATAAGGCGCATAATCACTCTCGGCATACAGAAACGCCCCGATGTGCTGATACTCGGCAAGTACGGCTGCGGCGCATTCGGCAACCGCTGGGAAGAAGTCGGACCGATGTTTGAGCGCGCGATAAATGACCTCACGGGCGGCAGCAGCACAGAGATAGTGTTTGCGATACCGTTCTGATTCCCTCACGCCCTTGGCATGAGGTATATTACATCAAAGGAATGATCAAAATGTCAAAGATACAGATGAAAACCCCTATCGTGGAGATGGACGGAGACGAGATGACCAGAGTCATCTGGCAGATGATAAAGGACAAGCTCATACTCCCCTTTGTTGACCTTAAGACAGAGTACTACGATCTCGGCCTTGTTCACAGAAACGAGACCAACGACCAGGTCACCGTAGATTCCGCAGAGGCTACAAAGAAGTACGGCGTTGCAGTAAAGTGCGCTACCATCACTCCCAACGCCCAGAGAATGACAGAGTATAACCTCAAGGAGATGTGGAAGTCCCCCAACGGCACCATCAGAGCTATACTTGACGGCACCGTATTCAGAAAGCCCATACTCGTAAAGGGCATCACTCCTTATATACCCACATGGACAAAGCCCATCACCATCGCCCGTCACGCATACGGCGACATATACAAGAACACCGAGCTCAGAGCTCCCCAGGGCAGCAAGGCTGAGCTTGTTGTAACAAATCCCGACGGCACCGAGACAAGGGCTCTTATACACGAATTCAAGAACTCCGACGGTATCATCCAGGGCGTACACAACACCGACAAGTCCATAGAGTCCTTCGCAAGGGCATGCTTCAACTACGCTCTTGACGCAGGCGAGGATCTCTGGTTTGCATCCAAGGACACCATATCCAAGACCTACGACCACCGCTTCAAGGATATCTTTGCAGACCTCTACGAGAACGAGTACAAGGCAAAGTTTGAAGCAAAGGGCATAGAGTATTTCTACACCCTCATCGATGATGCGGTAGCAAGAGTTATCCGCTCCGAGGGCGGCTACATATGGGCATGCAAGAACTATGACGGCGACGTTATGTCTGATATGCTCGCAACTGCATTCGGCTCTCTCGGTCTTATGACCTCCGTGCTCGTATCCCCCGACGGAAAGTATGAGTACGAGGCTGCTCACGGCACCGTAACACGCCACTACTACAACCACCTCAAGGGCGAAAGGACCTCCACCAACCCCATAGCTACCATATTCGCATGGAGCGGCGCTCTGCGCAAGAGAGGCGAGATGGATAACCTCCCCGAGCTCATGCACTTTGCAGATGCTCTTGAGAAGGCATCCGTACAGACTATGGAGGACGGCATAATGGACAAGAATCTTTCCGCAATGTCCACACTGCCCGACAAGAGAGTAGTATACACCGATGAGTTCCTTGACGAGATAGCTAAGAGAATAGTACTCTGATATAATACGGCGGTGAGACCATGCGGGAAAGAAACACAAAAAAAGGCGGTACATCCCCGGTCCTTGTTGTGCTTATAGTTCTTATGCTGCTTATATGCTTTTACATCGGGAGCGGCAGCGGAATGGAATTCATACGCGGCTTCAGAGTCGGATGGAATTCGGCAGCACAGAGCATGGAGGGCGAGACAGCGGATACTGCAGTCACCACTGCCGATACATAAGACATAAGATACACAAACGGTCATCGGTATCCGATGGCCGTTTTTGGAGAATAATATGGAAGTTTTTTCACGAGCGGAGCTGCTCATAGGCAAGGCCGCCCTCGACAGGCTCTCGCAGGCAAGAGTGGCGGTATTCGGTGTAGGCGGTGTGGGCGGTTTTGTTGTGGAAGCCCTCGCAAGGGGCGGTGTCGGTGCCCTTGACCTCATCGACAGCGACACTGTGGCAGAGTCAAATATAAACCGTCAGATAATAGCACTGCACAGCACTATCGGCAGATACAAGACCGAAGCCGCCGCGGAGCGTGTACACGATATAAACCCGGACTGCAGAGTGCGCACATACAATATATTCTACACGCCCGAGACCGCAGGCAGCTTTGACTTCACGGAGTATGACTATGTCGTCGATGCGATAGACACAGTGACGGGCAAGCTGATGCTCGTCACCGCCGCAAAGGCCGCAGGCGTGCCTGTGATATGCGCTATGGGGGCTGGCAACAAGCTCGACCCCACACGCTTTGAGGTGGCGGATATATACGATACCTCGGTATGCCCCCTTGCAAAGGTAATGCGCACAGAATGCCGCAAGCGGGGTATAGACCATCTGAAGGTGGTATACTCAAAGGAACAGCCTGTTGTACAGGCACACCCAGTTATAAATCCCGAAAGCGGCAAGGCTGTGCCCGGCTCGCTGTCCTTCGTGCCCTCAGTTATGGGGCTTATCATAGCAGGTGAAGTCATAAAGGATATAACAGGGATAAGAGGTAAGTAGGGCGGGGGCTTGCTCCCGCCGTATAAATCGGTTGAGGTGATATCATGAGCC
>CACZPE010000109.1 GCA_902782875.1 uncultured Ruminococcus sp.
CGGGAATAGCAGAGACTTTGCATATGAGCGAGGCTACGGCCATCGCAAACGATATAACATTTGCCTATACCGACGGTAAGTTCAGGCGTGTGGAGATATTCTATACCAACTATGTATCGCCCATAACGCAGACTGCCGCATCGCTGCCGATACTCCCCGTAGATATTCCCAGGGAGCCTGTTTCGTACAGGGCGGTTCCCGAGTATGAACCGTCAGCGGCGGATGTCTTTGACCATATCGTGCCGAGATATATCGCAGGTATGATATTCGGTACCATTGCGGACAGCTATGCTTCCGAGCAGGCTGCAAGACGCAATGCTATGGAAAATGCATCAGACAACGCGGAAGAGATGATCGGCCGTTTGTCGCTTGAATACAACCGTGCAAGACAGGCTGCTATCACACAGGAGATCACTGAGATAGTCGGCGGTGCGAACGCAGGACAATGATAATGAGGTGAAATAATGGCTGAAAATATCGGAAAGGTAGTTCAGGTCATCGGTGCTGTTGTCGATATCAGATTTGACAAGGACAGGATGCCTAATCTGCTCAATGCCATAGAGATAGATCTTAACGGCTCCAGACTTGTCTGCGAGGTAGAGCAGCATATCGGCGACGATGTTGTAAGATGTGTTGCCATGAGCTCCACAGACGGTCTCACCAGGGGTACTGATGCTGTTGATACAGGCAGCCCCATAACCGTACCTGTAGGCAAGGAGACTCTCGGAAGAATATTCAATCTCCTCGGAGATGCTGTTGACAATCAGCCTGCTCCGCAGACTGCAGAGCGCTGGCCTATACACAGAAGTGCTCCTTCGTATGAGGAGCAGACAGTATCAAATGAGATACTTGAAACGGGTATAAAGGTTATAGACCTTATCTGCCCCTATCTCAAGGGCGGAAAGATCGGCCTTTTCGGCGGTGCAGGCGTCGGTAAGACCGTACTTATACAGGAGCTTATCAATAATATCGCAAACCAGCATGATGGTATCTCGGTATTTACCGGTGTTGGTGAGCGTACCAGAGAAGGCAACGACCTTTATATGGAAATGAAGCAGTCCGGAGTACTTGACAAGACCGTGCTTGTTTACGGTCAGATGAACGAGCCTCCCGGAGCAAGAATGAGAGTAGGCCTTTCGGGACTTACCATGGCGGAGTATTTCCGTGATGCAGAGGGACAGGACGTTCTTCTCTTCATAGACAATATCTTCCGTTTCACTCAGGCAGGTTCTGAGGTATCCGCACTTCTCGGAAGAATGCCCTCCGCAGTTGGTTATCAGCCCACACTTGCAACCGAGATGGGTGCCCTGCAGGAGAGAATCACATCTACAAGCAAGGGTTCGATCACATCGGTACAGGCTGTATACGTTCCTGCGGACGATCTGACAGACCCTGCTCCCGCTACTACATTCGCACATCTCGATGCCACCACGACTCTTTCACGTTCCATCGCATCGCTTGGTATATATCCCGCAGTTGATCCCCTTGATTCCACTTCAAGAATGCTTTCACCCGATATCGTCGGCAGAGAGCACTATGAAGTAGCACGTTCGGTACAGAATATACTCCAGAGGTATACCGAGCTTCAGGATATCATCGCGATCATGGGTATGGATGAGCTTTCCGACGAGGACAAGATCACCGTTGCAAGAGCAAGAAAGGTGCAGCGTTTCCTGTCTCAGCCCTTCCATGTAGCTGAGCAGTTCAACGGATTCCCCGGCAAGTATGTCCCCGTAAAGGAGACTATCAGGGGCTTCAAGGAGATCATCGAAGGCAAGCATGACGACCTGCCCGAATCTGCGTTCCTCTTTGTCGGAACGATAGATGAAGCGGTCGAGAAAGCAAGAGGCAAGAAATGACACCATTCACCCTGACTGTGATAACTCCCGAAAAGACATTTTTTGACGGAGAAACGACGGAGGTAATCGTCCGCACAACAGAGGGCGATATAGGTATCCTTGCCAATCATATCAGCCTCGTGGCGGCTCTGCCGTCGGGACCTATGAAGGTCATGGTCGATGATAAGCTTAGAACAGCAGCTGTATCATCGGGACTGATCAAGGTCGGCGGAAACAAGGTGCATATCTTTGCAGATGCCGTTGAATGGGCAGAGGATATAGATATAGAATGGGCTAAACGCTCTGAGGAGGATGCGCGCAGAAGGATCGCAGCCAAGGCAAGCGAACGTGACTTTGACCTTGCTGAGCTCAAACTCAAGCGTGCCCTTAACCGTATAAGCATATACAATAACAAATAAAGCGGGTCATCAGACCCGCTTTTGTTATTTGCGCTTTCTTTCCGGAAATCTGTTGTAATAGGATTCCTTGTCGGCATACATTCTTTCGTCTGCGGTGTGCATCGCAAAGCGTATATCTCCGCCTTTATGCTCGTAGTATCCGCCTACTGCGAAGCTGATGCTGTCGGGATCCTCGGAATCCTTTCTGAGCTTTTCCATACGCTGCTCAAAAATATCCTCGGGAGTTTTGCAGGATATTATCATGAATTCATCTCCGCCCGCACGGTAGATATCACTGTCGGAGAAGACTTCCCTCAGCTTTTCTGCAGCATCCCGGAGCAGCTTGTCGCCTGCACTGTGGCCCTCGGTGTCGTTGAGCTTTTTCAGACCGTTGAGATCGGCAAATACTATGCCGTATCTTTCGGGCAGATCATCCTTACCGGCTATATATCTGTCAACCCTGTTGTTCATGGCATTACGGCTGTATACGCCTGTAAGCAGATCAACGGTACTCATTACCTCCATCCTTTTCAGGAGCTGATAGTTTGCTATCTCCGAGGCAATAAAATATGTTGTCAGCTCAAGTGTTTCCTTTATCCTTGAGGCCTTTGACGCATCAAAATCAATAGCCCAGATATATCCGATAGTTTCATTGTTGTAATTGAGAGGGAAGAGTACAAGGCTCGTGATGTTCGCCTCTGCCAGGGACTTATGCCATGCAGGATTTCGTGCCTTAAGTATCTCCATATCCTGCGCGTCATGCAGTATAAGGCAGTTGCTGCCCGCTATGGTATCATTCCATGTCTTTACGACGTCAAAGAATGAATCATCTACTTTATAGCTGAATTTGGAATTGTCAGTTCCGCTGCTGACAGCATCTGCGAGTATCGAACAGGTATGCTCCCTGAAATCCGTAAGCAGCAGGGAACACTTGCTTGCTCCGCTGAGATTGCATATATCAGCCATGACATCGTTCATGGACTTTCTGAAATCCTTGCTGCCCCTGAGCTTTATACAGGTCTCAAGCACGCTTGAGGCGGTGGATGCGGATACATTCGTCATAAGCTTTGTATCAGCTTCCATAGTTATATCAAGGGTATATGAACAGTAACCGATATTCGGCTCGTCGGACTCCACAGGCATGATATACTGATTTATCCAGCATTCAAAGCGGTCGGGCTTCAGATAAGTGTGGATGGGCCTTTTTTCAAAGGCACAGCGGTAGCATGTCTGTTCAAAGTTCAGATCCTTGGGGATATACTTTTCATACGGTGAGCCGGGTATGAATTTATTGTTGAGCATATGTGCGGCTGCACCGTTATAAGGATTTTCTATAGAATCAATATATGGCTTGTTGCCCGCAACTATGCGGATATTGCCGTAGCCCCCGTCAGGGAACTTTTCTACGGAGATGATACAGGTGGTGAGTTCAAAACCGTTTACGAACTGCTGATAATCCATAGTATCTCCTTTCGGTCAGTACATAATAGGTATATTGAAATGTCAGAGTATACATTTGTACATAGATATTATCGCGTGTATATATTATATCACAAAAAAACTCATAAGTCAATAAGAAAATGGGTATAATTTGTACATATATAAAAAGCGAACAGTCAGGCTTATGATTACCTTAACTGTTCGCTGTTATGATATTAGAACAGGATATCCTTAAAGCACACCTGCGGGCGGTCGTTGTCATAGTCCCAGCTGTGATATGAACCACCTTCACACCATCTGACCGAAGGACATTCACTGCAGGTCTGACATCTGTCAGAAAGCGGTGTGCGGAATATCTCAAAGCGTTCCTTCCATACTTTTGTGAAGTCATCCTTGAGTATATTTCCCTGAATAGTGCCGCTGCGGCGGTCTATATCCAGACAGGCGGCGATATCGCCGTTTGCCATGATGCTTGCGGTATATACTCCCGCATTGCAGAGAAAATACCATTTTCTTACCTCGCGTTCAAGCCCGAGCCCGAGAAAATGGGAGCAGCCGTATTCCACAGGATAGCCTTCCCTGCGCTTGTCGCGGATAAAACTGAAAAGCATGCGGTATTCATCGTCTGTCAGCAGATATCCGTCAAGAGTCTTTGCCCTGCCGATCGGCTCAAGATTTATGACACGCCATGAATCAATGGGCAGCTCAAGCATTATCTCAAAAAGCTCATCGAGTTCGCCTATATTCTTATGGGTTATGACCGTCGTTACCTGAACGTGCTCAAATCCGCCCTGTTTACATAGAGCATTGATGCCGTCCAAAGCGTCCCTGTATCCGCCTTTTCTCTGCCTGAAAGCATCGTGAGTGGCTTCAAGACCGTCTATACTTACAGATACAGTCTTCATTCCACTGTCGTACAGCTTACGGGCTGTATCTGCATCTATGAGTATGCCGTTGGTGGTCATACCCCATGAAAAGCCCTGTGATGCGGCATACCCCATTATCTCAAATATCTCTCTGCGCAGAAGCGGCTCTCCTCCTGTTATGCAAAGCATGGGCAGAGGCGAGAAATCACGCTTTATCTTGTCTATAACCTCTTTGTATACCGATACAGGCAGCTCTTCGCTCTTTACATCACCGCAGTAGCTGCCGCAGTGAAGGCAGTGCTCGTTGCACCGCATGGTGAGTTCAAAAAACAGCTGCCTGAGCTGCGGTTCTCTGCGCAGCTTGTCACGGTAGTCCGCAAGCTTGTCAAGATGTGCGGCTTTTATATCCATTATGTTCCTGACAGTGCGTTCCATTATTCGTCCTCACTGTCAGGTTCTGCAGAAACGTCCGTCAGGGCCGCGTCTGCGGGGATAAGCACGATATCATCGACTTTAACAGTGCTGCGGGGAGGTCCGTATAAGGTAGGCGGGATATTGTCCGCAGGGTCAAATTCGGTTTCTTCATCTGTTTCCGCGGTTTCTTCGGATGTAACAGACGTTAACTCCGAAGATATGGTTTCTTCGTTCTCGTCAGATGCGACAGAGGTCTCTTCGGGCTGTGTTTCACTTGCGGGGGGCGGACCGTATACTTCCGTATTCTGATTATCAGATGGGGAAAATGTCTGTACTGTTTCGCTTTCAGCAGGCGGAGGTCCGTATACTCCTGATGCCATATTCCCGAAGGGGTCGAATGTACATCCCGACAGCAGAGCTGCCGCACTGAGTATCAGCGCTGTTCTTTTTTTCATTTTTTGTCTTCCTCTTTGTTCTCTTTGTTTGCGGGTGTTTTGCCGTTATTCTTTGTGCTGTCCGTGAGCTTATTGAACATCATCCGGGGCGGGCCGTAAAGGCATACCATCATATTACTGCGGGGGGAGAAGAGCCCCCTTGCTTTTTTTACTCGCTTTTTCACAGCCATCCTCCTTGTCTTACAAAAAAGGAGGACAGTATGACTGATCCTCCTGGGATATTCAGAAGTGACTAAGCCGATAAGCCGGGTTCTGTCGTGTGCGGAGATCTATCTGAGCGAATCGTCGCCGAAACGCTTTAGCCGTCATTACAGCATGACCATCGAGCAAATGTTGCCATACTGCACCAATAGACGTTGCATCGGATAGGGTTTACATGGCAGCAGCGTCTCCGCTGCCCCGGTGAGCTCTTACCTCGCCTTTCCACCCTTACCCCGTAAGGGGCGGTATATCTCTGTTGCACTTTCCCTAAGGTCACCCTCGGCTGCCGTTAGCAGCTATCCTGCTCTGTGATGCCCGGACTTTCCTAACTTCAATGAA
>CACZPE010000110.1 GCA_902782875.1 uncultured Ruminococcus sp.
AAGAACATATTGTAGCTGAATCTGTCCTCCTTGAGGCCTGTGCGCTCGAAAAGATCCATAACAGGAGGCTGTACGCAGGAGAAATAGATCATCCTGCCCTCGCCTATCAGGCGCTCGCAGTATTCGTGAAGGGCTTCTATACCGGAGATATCCGCTACGGTAACGCCTCTCATGGAGAATATGATGTTGTAGCTGTCACCGAGAGAGGATACCTTTTCCTCAAGCTTGGCACAGGTGCCGAAGTAGAGAGGGCCTGTGATGTATACCACCTTGGTGAAGCGAAGCTTCTCCGTGTCAAGGCCGTCACCAAGCTTATCCGGGTCTACATCCGCAACGGTGACCTGCATATCCGATACCTTCACAACGAATATGATAAGCGAGAATACAACGCCTATGAGTATAGCCTTGGTAAGGTCAAATACCACGGTAGCACCCATAGTGATAAGGAACTGGAACATCGCAGTCTTGAGCTTCTTGGAGAATATGGAACGGATGGTCTTCCAGTCGTTCATCCTTACTGCAGTGACTATAAGAACGCCTGCAAGTGCTGCAAGGGGTATCTCAGACATAACGCCGCCGAGGACGAACATCGAGAGCAGCAATACCGCAGCGTGTACTACGGATGTGAGTCTTGTAACTCCGCCGCTCTTAATCGCAACGCTCGTTCTTGCTATAGCAGCTGTTGAGGGCACACCGCCGAACATCGGCAGGAGCATATTTCCGATGCCCTGCGCAACAAGCTCCACATCAGCATCAAGGCGCTCATTCTTCATGCGGCCCGCAGATGCGCCGCAGAGCAGTGATTCTATAAGGCCCAGTGCTGCGATGGATACCGCGGGTACGATCATATTCATAATGTCAGACGGCGCGACTGCGCTTATATCAAGCCTGTCGGAAAGGAATATCGTCTTCGGTATCTCACCGACTACAGTCACATCGAACTTCCATATCATATTTGCGGCAGTCGCAAGTACTATAGCTGCAAGAGAGCCCGGGCAGTATGCCGAGAGCTTCTTTGGGTACACGAACATGAAGGCTATTACGCACACGCCTATGATCAGCGCTGTTATATCAACAGTCTGCGGAGTTGTGAAATAGCTGGCTATCTTCTGCAGATTGTTGAGTCCCGATGAATGCATGCCCGTAAGGTTGTCCACCTGGCCGAGTGCGATAATAATGGCAATGCCGCTGGTGAATCCCGTTATTACAGGCGACGGAAGATAGGACACAAGTCCGCCGAGCTTGAATATGCCGCACACAAGGAGTATCACACCTGCTATGAAGCTCGATATGAACACGCCCTGTATGCCGTACTGCGCAACGAGGGAAACAAGTATCGCAGACATCGCTCCCGTAGGACCGCTTATCTGATATGATGCACCCGAAAGTGCGCCGATGATGAAGCCCGAGATTATCGCTGTGACAAGACCTGCTGCGGCAGATGCGCCCGAGCTTACGCCGAATGCAAGGGCAAGCGGCAGTGCAACAGCGGCTACAGTTACGCCCGCAAGCACGTCCTTGCCGAATTTTGCGGCGTTATACCCCGCAAATTCCTTTCTGAGCATCGCAAAATAACGTTTGAACATATATCTACATCCTTATACAAAAAATAACACGACAAAGATTAGTATATTACTATAAAGGCGCATTGTCAATGGAAATATTCAACAAAAGGCATATAAAATAATACGCTTCGCTTGTGAATGACACGTATAACCGCAGCTGTTATACCATCAGTGTCAATATCAGCAGTCATACGAAAGGCAGCGGATAACAGCTTTGCCGATGATATTCATATATTATCTTGACAAATGCATGGATAAAATGGTAAAATAGGTTTTGTATTCACTACAAGGGAGAAGATACGATGGAACATATAATAAATATACTCAAAGGCATAGTGATAGGCATCGCCAACTCCATCCCCGGAGTCAGCGGCGGCACGATGATGGTAATAACAAAGGTCTTCGGCAGGCTGATGGGGATACTCGGCGATATCTCGGTAAAGAAGATAAAGGATAATTTCGTTTTCCTGTTCACCCTTGCTCTCGGTATGGGCATAGGCATAATAGCATCGGCAACACTGCTTGACTACTGCTTTGAGAATTTCTATGTGCAGACGCAGTTTTTCTTTATGGGCGTCATACTCGGCTCACTGCCCATGATATACAAGGAAGCCACAAGCGAAGGTAAATTCCGCCCCGTGCATATCATACCCTTCGTTATCGGTATAGCTGTCATAGTGGGAGTAACGCTTTTCAGCTCCGCAAAGCTCAGCACAGGCGTCATCACAAAGCTCACCCCCGTAAGCTTCCTCTATCTTATGACAGTATCCGTACTGGCGGCGGCAGCAATGATCATGCCCGGCCTCAGCGGCAGCCTCGTTATGCTTATACTCGGCGGATATCAGACTATCATAGAGGCTGTGAGCCTTGACAATATCTTCACAAGGTTCCCCGTGCTGATACCCGTATTCATAGGCATCATACTCGGCGTGATCGTGTGCGCAAAGATCATCAGCAAGGCTCTTGAAAAGGCAAGACTCGGCACATATGCCTCCATACTCGGCCTGATAGTCGGATCATTCTATGCCATATGGCCCAGACAGACAACTTCAGTTGAGATAGTCGACGGCATCGAACAGACCGTAGTGAACGGTGCGGACTTTGCCCTTGACAAGACAGGCTTCATAGCGATAATATTCTTTGTGCTCGGCGCAATGATACCCTTCGCATTCATGATCGTAGACAAGAAACATTCGGAGGAGAAAAATGCTTGACGGAACGTTCCTGCTTGCGGTAAAGCAGGAGACAGAAAAATACGCAGGCGGCAGAGTGGACAAGATACATCAGCCGTCACGCGAGGAAATAGTAATATCCCTGCGCTCGGCACAGGGCAATATAAAGATACTCGCCTCATCATCGGGCACAGCGGGACGAATACACATAACAAAGGCGGATATAGAAAATCCCCAGACTCCGCCCATGTTCTGCATGCTGCTGAGAAAAAGGCTCTCGGGAGCAAAATTCCTGGGCATACGCCAGGAGGGACTTGAGAGGATACTTTATCTTGACTTTGAGTCTCTCAACGAGTTCGGCGATGTGGTGAAGCTCACCCTCGTATCCGAGATCATGGGCAAATACTCAAACCTGATACTCGTCAGCGACGGCAAGGTGGTCGACAGCCTCAGGCGCATAGACGATATCGAGGGAGAAAGACTTATCCTCCCCGGGGTGACATATACCCCGCCTGTACGCAGGGAGAGGCTCAATTTTCTCATAGCCGACAGGGACGAAGTGATAAGGCAGATACTTTCATACAAAGGCCTGTCCCTTGCAAAGGGGCTCATAGGCATATTCGAGGGCATATCCCCCGTGCTTGCAAGAGAATGGATATACTGCGTGACAGGCGAGACCGATATTCCCTCGGAGGAGATAACCGAAGATACCGCAGGGCGCATAGCAGACAGGATCGCCCTGTCCGCAGAAAACTTCCTCTCGGGCAGGCGCGAGTATACGCTCCTCACAGACGGCGACGGACTGCCGAAGGATTTCTGCTTTGAGCGCATAACCCAGTATCAGGGGCTCATGACCGCTGTGGAATGTGATAGTGCTGGCGATACCCTCGACCGTTTCTACTCTGAGCGTGACCGTCTGGTCAGGATGAAACAGCGCTATCAGGATCTTTACAAGCTGGTGCGCAGCCTTTACGAAAGAGTGATGCGCCGCACCGACAACCAGCGCAGAGAACTTGCCGATACCGAAAAGCGCGGGATATACAAGCTGAAGGGCGATCTTATCTCGGCAAATCTCTACAAGCTCGAAAAGGGCATGGATCATTTTGAATGCGAGAATTTCTACGATGAAGCCTGCCCCGTGATAAAAGTGGATCTTGATCCGATGCTCACCCCGTCACAGAATATGCAGAAGATGTACAAGGCTTACCGCAAGGCGGATATCGCCGAAAAGAGGCTCTGCGTGCTGATAGACGAGGGCGACAGGGAGCTTGCGTATATCGACAGTATACGCGATGCCCTCTCACGCGCGGAAAACGCCGATGATATAAACGAGCTGCGTGATGAGCTCTCCGCACAGGGGTATATAAGGTCCGCCAAGGGGGCTAAGAAGCAGAAATCCCGCCCTACAAAGCCGAGGTCGTATACATCTCCCGACGGTTTTGAGATACTTGTGGGCAGAAACAACCGACAGAATGACGAGCTCACCTGCCGCATAGCGGATAAG
>CACZPE010000111.1 GCA_902782875.1 uncultured Ruminococcus sp.
CAGGACGTGAGATAGACCCCATAATCACGAATGATACCTACGGCTGGCTCATAACGGTATACGAACCGCTTTACAACAAGGACGGCGAATGTGCCTGCTATGTATGCGCAGATGTATCCATGGGGCTTATAACCAAGCACGAGTTTATCTTCTTTGCAAAGTTGTTCTCCATATTCCTGGGATTCTTTACGGTCATAATTGTATTCGGCATGTGGATATCCGAATACAACATCACGCTGCCGATAAACACTATGTCGCTCTCTGCAGGGGCATTTGCATACGACAGCGAGGAATCCTTCGAGGAGAACGTAGAGACTATCAAAAGTCTTGATATACATACCGGCGACGAGATAGAGCATATGTACCAGGCGTTCTCAAAGACCACTGAGGACAGTATGAAATATGCCACCGACCTCAAG
Organism: uncultured Ruminococcus sp.; assembly: GCA_902782875.1. The sequence continues at coordinate 420 of CACZPE010000111.1, forward strand.
CACAAGACAGAGACACTGTCAAAAACACAGGATGCCCTTATCATGGTGCTTGCGGATATGGTTGAGAGCCGCGATCAGGAAACGGGCGACCATGTCAGAAAGACTGCGGCATATACAAGGATAATCATGGAGAAGATGAGGGAGCTCGGGTATCAGACCGAGAAGCTCACCGACCAGTTCATGTACGATGTTGAGCATTCTGCTCCGCTGCATGATATAGGCAAGATACAGGTATCCGACACGATACTCAACAAGCCCGGCAGGCTTACCGACGAGGAGTATGAGATAATGAAGACTCATACCACCGCAGGTGCCAAGGTCATAGAGCAGGCGATAGATACCGTGCCCGATTCAAGATATCTCCATGAGGCAAAGAATCTTGCGGAGTTCCATCATGAGAAATGGAACGGCATGGGCTATCCCCACGGCCTTTCGGGAGAGGATATCCCCCTCTCCGCCAGGATCATGGCAGTCGCGGATGTGTTCGATGCGCTTGTCTCCGAAAGATGCTACAAAAAGGCATTCTCCTTTGAAGATGCTATGGGCATCATAAAGAAGGATGCGGGCAGTCATTTCGACCCCGAGGTGGCGGATGCGTTCATACAGTCATCCGACAGGGTAAGGGAGATTGCAGAGCACTACAGCACACACAAGCCTGTAAGATGATAATTATACTCCTTCCTATGTGACTATCGCATAGGAAGGATTTTTTTACGTATGGAGGGGGCTTTAAGCCGGTCAGCTGTCAATGTATCAGCTCTGTTTTTGTGCAAAATCACGACTTTTGTATATTCTGTTGAGTTGCATAAGAAAATGTGATATAATAACTGTATATGCGATTATGACGGAGGTGCGCCGTGGGTATCGAAGAAACTATCGGGGAATTGATGGATGACGAGCTTTCAAGAGCCGTAGCCGAACGTAAGGACGAGATAGAACAGACGCGGTCTGCACCTGCGAGCGATCCCGGAAAGGGGCACCGCGGCCGTGTGAAGGAACGCTTTCTGCAGACAGGGCTCGAGGGATTTGCGCAACACGAGGTGCTCGAGCTGCTGCTTTTCTATGCTGTGCCCATGCGTGATACCAAGAAGATGGCTCATCAGCTGATAGACCGTTTCGGCAGTATCGCGGGAGTGTTCAACGCGGAGATATCGGAGCTGACTCAGATACCCTATGTCACCGAGAATGCGGCGATACTCTTCAAGCTGATACCGCCTCTGATAAATGAGTACTATGCAGAGCAGAGCAGCGGTGAGACCTATAACGATACAACAAAGCTGGCAACGCTTTTCAGGCCGTATTTTGTGGGAGCGGGCAGCAGCAAGTTCCTGCTGGCCTGCTTTGACAGGAGCCTGCGGATGATAAGCGTGACGGAGATAAGCAGGGGCTCATCGGCCTGCTCCTCCATCGAGATGAGAAAAATACTTTCTGAAGCCATAAACAGCGGATGTGTGATGGCGGCGCTTGCGCATAATCATCCGCAGGCGAACCCGAAGCCCTCTGAGGAGGATATATCCGTGACACGTAAGATCGGAGAAATGCTGTCGGAGGTGGATGTGAAGCTGATGGATCATATCATCGTCGGAGGCAGTATGACCTACTCCATGCGTGACGGCGGAGAGCTCGGGATATTTGACTGACAGGAGATATATATGCCAATAGACAAGATAATAATCAGAGGCGCAAGAGAACACAATCTGAAGAATGTAGACGTCGATCTGCCCAGAGACAAGCTCATAGTCCTGACTGGACTTTCGGGCTCGGGAAAATCCTCTCTTGCCTTTGATACGATATACGCCGACGGACAGCGAAGGTATGTGGAGAGCCTTTCCTCATATGCAAGAATGTTCCTCGGTCAGATGGACAAGCCCGATGCGGATCTTATCGAGGGCCTGTCTCCCGCTATATCCATAGATCAGAAGACTACGTCAAAAAATCCCCGTTCCACCGTGGGTACGGTAACGGAGATATACGATTATTTCAGACTGCTGTATGCGCGCGTAGGCGTGCCCCACTGCCCTGTATGCGGCAGGGTGATAGCACAGCAGTCGGTAGACCAGATAATAGACAGTATATCCGCGCTTCCTGCGGGCACCAAGATACAGATACTTGCCCCCATAGTAAAGGGGCGCAAGGGCGAGCATACCAAGGAGCTTGACAGCGCAAGGCGCTCGGGATATGTGCGCGTGAGAGCTGATGGTATAATCTACGATCTTTCTGAGGAAATAAAGCTCGAGAAGAACAAGAAGCATACCATCGAGATAGTGGTGGACCGTCTTGTGGTAAAGGATGAGATGAGCTCCCGCCTTGCAGACAGTATAGAGACTGCCGCAAAGCTCTCTGACGGCGTGATAATATGC
>CACZPE010000112.1 GCA_902782875.1 uncultured Ruminococcus sp.
ACAGTAATAATGATCATCCATTTCACCTTCTATCCACTGCACCCGGAATCTGACCCCGTTCTCATCCGTAGCATAGATATTAAAATAAAACCCGTACTCCGCCCAGTCATAATCCGTATCAAAAGTAAAATCATGCTCAGGATATTTCTTATCAAGGAGCGTTTCCGTCTTCCGTGTAAGCCAATAGCGTTCCCAGGGATCAACATATCCGAAGAATCCAAGCACTGCATGGACGACAACGAATATTACAACAGTCACAACCGCCAAAACACCGATTGTGATCACAGTTACCCTTTTCATACTTTTATGATCTCCTTTTTTACTTCGAATGCTTTTAGAAAATAAAACTGTATTTCCTTTCCTGTTCGCGGTGATTGGAATAAGAATTGAAAGTGCCTTTTTCTCCTGATATCTGTATCTATAACACCAGCATCATCCGAAATCAGGATAAGTGTGCCTCCTGTACTGCATATCCTGTCTGTAAGGCTGTTTATTTCATCTATACCCGCTCTCATATGCTCCCATGATACATTCACTGCTGAAATATTTCTCCGTGTAGAAAGCTTCTGCGAGAGAATCAAGGTTTTCCTCGCTGTATTCCACTTCTTTTGAGTATTGCTTTGCCGTTATTACCATATCCTCAAAGCTCAGCGCACCTTTTTCATAAAGTTTGCAGCACCACAAATAGCCTATTATCCATGTGCTGACTGCGGCAAGCCTGACACGGGAAAGTATCTCTCCGTCAAAAACGCCCTTCATAAAATAACGAAAAATGAAATATACCGCGATCCTTCGCAGATAAGGCTCGTGCTCCTGCTGTATCTGCGGGATATTGTGCATAAGCTCTGCGCAGTGGTCTATATACGGATGCCATGATTCGTCTATCTGTTCGAGTGTTGTGTAAAAATGCAACATTCCCTTAATATCTGCAGGCATGGCTTTGGTAACGCGTTTGTATTCGGGCATAGTGAGATCACCGTTATCAATGCAGAGCTGCAGCTTTTCAGCAAAATCAAGCATCGTGCAGATGCAGTCACAAAAGCTGTCATTCTGTAAATGTCCGATTATAATATCCCGTGCGGACAGCAAAAAGCAGAACAGCTCATCCTCACAGCTGCAATCCTCATCGGGTATCTCTTTCTCATTAAGTTCAAACTCTTCTGACAGAATGATACGGGCTGCTTCTTCGCAGCAAAGCCCGATGCCGCCTTCCTTGACCGTTCCGAACCATTCATAATACCGCGGATGATCTGTACATATCTGACAAATATGTTCCTCACCAAGCTCAAGGATGATATCGCAAAGATTACGGTCATTCAGAAAGGGACAGCGCTCGTTTTCACCAAGCACGAAACAACCGTCCGAAATATTATTTTCCAGTCTATTCCCGAAATCGCCAGATATGCTTTTGTAGTAATCAAGCGTATCTTTGTCGACATCGATCTCCCAGCCGATACAACAGTTATCTTTGCATTTATCAGCAATGCAGCGGAATTTATCGCAGTATGACGGATAGCGGTAGAGCATTGTATTTCTCCTTTTGTTATGTTGATTTATGGATGTATCATTTACACAAAAACGTGATGACTGAAATGCCTGTGATACTGTCATATATTATATAATATTTCGACGAAAATTACAATACCGTAATTCAACAAGAGAACAAAAGAAACGGAACTCACGGCTTCTTTACAGGATATGTTAAGCCAAAAGCACAGGATCTGTATAATGAATTATCTGTAAGATAACATTATCTTGATTCATCAGGTATGCATGCTATTGACTAATTTTGAAATGTATGCTATACTTATATACTGTGTTCAATTTTACTATGCAGTAATCATAAAACAGAGCATTTTAAGTTTACGTCAACAAGTCAATACATTAGGAGATAAGTGAATATGGCAACAATACATTTTGTGAATCTGGACCCGAATATTAAATATGCAGTCCAGAACAGACAATACAGCGAAGAAGAGATCATCCGCCTGAATCAAAAAATTAAAGCAGATGAAAAGGCAAAGAAAAAAGCGTTTACTGTTACAATGATCCTTGTAACTTTGCTGTTATTAGTCAGCGGGATCATAATATACGGGTCTGAGATAGGGTTTCCAGACGCATTGCCTTTACTCCTGCTCAATATGCTTGTTGCAGGAATAGTGGCGCCTGTAAGCTGGTATGCTGCTATAGGAAGAATGTCTAAGCAGTGGAGCGACCTGTTGAGAGTCTATTACCATGATGTGTATATGGAAAATGAATATGGCGCCATAGATCAGGGCTCTGAGAAACCTGAAAAACAGGAGCAGGCCTCAAAGACTAAGGTGCCAACAGACAAGAAAAGTGTACTGAAGAAAGCGTATTATATCATCACTATCATACTTTCTGTTCTTGTAATGGCGTTATTTGTGATAGTTGGGATATCAGGATTTTTATCAAGGCATGCAGCTTCTGATATGTCCGGTGCTTCCGCATCGATAGTGATCGCAGGCATTGCAGCAGGATCTCTGATCCTGTCTGCAAAAGGACTTCTCCAAAATTGTAGTATTCCCCGTATAATCCTTGAAAAAGCCGGGATCCTGTTTATGGGAATCGGCCTGATAGTGTGCATTACAGGACTCTTTTCACACAGTAAAGTGACTGAAGTGCTCGCTATATCCGTTCCTGCTTTCATCATCGGAGTTGTTTGTTTCATCGTCGGAATGAAAAAGAAGCGCAAATAGATGCGCTTCTTTTTCGGTTAAGGATCTTATCTCAATACGTTTACTGGTATGTTCCAGGCAAGAGCAGGGCCGCAGTTCTTATGAGTTAAGAACTGCGGTACTTTTTTGTATCACCACATATGCATTCGTATCAATCATCTGATCATACCGATATGATAACGCTCGCAGAAAAACACATGATAACATTTTTAAAAAGTGGTCTCTTTTGATGAAAATGAATTGAAAAATACAGCGTTATATGATATATTGTCATAAAGATCGCGGTCGCTTTTGCGTGATGCAGATACAGTAAAGGGCAGGTGTGATGTATGCAGGCTGAAAAGATCTTATCAGATAAGAATATCAACACAGGCAGACAGCCTGAAGCAGACCTGATAAAGTTTTTTGCCATTCCATTCATGATATGCATCCATATCTATGAGCAGTTTGGCGGATATGACTTTACAAACGAGATGCCTGACACTTTGTTCAGAAATGCGACAGAGTTTGTCGGCGGCCCGCTTGCCGCACCTGTTTTTATGTTTGCTATGGGTATAGGAATGATATATACGAAGCACAATTCTCCCTCGGATCATATAAAACGCGGATGCAGGCTTCTGTTTACAGGATATGCCCTGAATTTCTTCAGGCAGACACTGCCGCAGCTGATAGGATTATTTCTGGGAATAGACTCAGGTATAGATATTGTCGGGGGGCTTCTGTGTGTGGATATTCTGCCTTTTGCGGGAATGACCTTTCTGACTGTCGGGTTTATGAAAAAGCTCAGGCTTTCGTCAATACAAATATGCTCTGCAGCATTTATAATGCAGGCAGCGGGAATATGGAGCACGAGATCTGCCATGGATCCTGGCGTGATACAAAATCTTCTGGGATTGTTTGTATCTACAGGAAAATGGACTTCCTTCCCGCTTACGCTATGGCTGGTCTATCCGTCGCTCGGGATGCTTTTCGGTGAGTTTCTGATGAGATGCAGGAATAAGGACACGGCATACAGAAAGCTGATGATATTTTCTGCAGCTTTCTTTGGCATATATACTTCGGGGCTTTTGTATGCGGGATATGATATACGGAATATATATGCTTTATGCGGTGATAGGTACTATCATCACAATATCATATCAGCTCTCTGGATAACACCCATAATCATATTTATGCTCGGGGTTTGCCATTTTTTGTCCTCAAAAGCAGAAAACACCCGACTCAGCAGATTTATAAAATACTGCAGTGTCAATCTGAATACGGTATATATCATACAGTGGCTGATCATTGCATATTCTGTGGCAGTAAGCATACTTGTCGGAGCTGATAAGACACGCTCGCCGCTGATGATCATATCGGGAGGCATTATCGTAACAGCACTATCCACAGCAATATCATATCCGTTCGTGATATGCAGAAAGAGAAAAGCAGAAAAGATGGTTTATACAGATAAAAAAGGAGCTGCAAGCATATGAAGGGTACAATAAAAACGCTTCTGACATTTAAGAAGCTGTCGGATTCTCCGTTATATATGATGGACTATAAAGCAGACTATCAGCTCGACAGGCTGCTTTCAATGGGCGCAGGAAGTGATGCACAGTTTGCGGAAAGTGTATGTAAGATACTTCTGAATGGTCTGCCTGTGAAAGTAAAGCCCGAGGGCGCGTGCAGCACCTTTGCAGCACAAACGCCCGGAAAGCACAGACTGTTTGGCCGCAACTTTGATTACAAGAGCGGAATGGCAATGCTTATCAAAACAGCTCCTAAGAACGGTTACCGTTCCATAGCTTTATCGAATCTGGGACATATCGGATTTGATAATGAGCATTTACCCGAAAAAGGGATCATCAGCAGGTTCAGGACTCTTGCATCGGTATATTCTCCGCTGGAGGGGATGAACGAAAAAGGCTTTGCTGTAGCGGTGAATACCGCAGTGGAACAGATCACCCGACAGAATACAGGGAAAACGCCCGTCATGACAACGCTTGCGATAAGGCTTCTGCTTGACCGTGCGGCGAATGTGGAAGAAGGGCTTGAGATACTGAGAAGTATAGATATGAATTCCAGCGGAAAGATCGGATACCACTTCCAGATGGCTGACCGAAACGGTGATTCGGCGATAGTGGAGTATATCCACAACAATATGGTCGTTATACGCAAGAAGCCCGATGACTGCAGCTTCTGCCTTACCAATTTCACGCTGTCCACAGAGGAGCAGAACGGTACAGGGAAGGAACGCTTTGAGATCATGGACAGCCGCCTGAAGGAAAAAGGCGGAGTACTGACCAAGAGAGAAGCGCTCGATCTCCTTGATGCAGCACAGATGGATGGTCATAAATACTATGAACCCGGGGATATGTACTATGACAGCATAACACAGTGGTCAACAGTATACGATCTCAGCAGATGCACAATGGCTGTTGCGATAAAATCGGATTTTGAGAAGATCTATAAATTCAGTATCTCCTGAGAGACCGGAGACATTTTGTGATCATCCCGTAAGCAGATACCTGCTTACGGGATTTTTTACATATAATCAGCATGTCCGTTGGTTTTAAGAACTCCAGGATAATGCTGACCGAAAAGCAATACGATAACCATTATCAGAAAGTGGTCTCTTTTGTTCTGAGGCTATTGAAAAGCACGATGTTTTGTGGTATATTTGAATAAAGTAAACAGTCGCTTTTGAATGATACAGGTACAGAAACGGCAGGTGAGATCTATGCAGGTCAAAAAGGATGATATTCAGAACAAAATACTCAAGTCAGCAGAGAAGCTATTTATCAAAAGAGGCTATGAGAATACTTCACTGAAGCTGATCGCAGAAAAAAGCTATATAAGCAAAAGCAATATCTATCGTTACTACAAGTCAAAAGATGAGATATATGAAACTCTGGTGGGCGCTGCAAGAGATGAGATCATAAAGACAAGCTATCACTTTTTCACCCCTGACTTCATAGGGAAATATACTCCTGAGAAGTGCGATGAGATATCTGCGTATCTTGCAAAGCTGCTGTGCGATCACCGCACGGGAATACTTATCATGCTTCGTTCAAGCGCAGGAACTGACAGGGTGCTGTTAGAGTCGCTGATAATACAAAGATTTGTCGAAGCTTGCCCTATAGAGGATGATAATGTGAAGAAGCTGGTATCAAAGCTCCTGATATTCGGACTGATGGAGATACTTTCGGATCTTTCTGATGAAGAGAGTATAGCCAATGGACTGAATGCGCTGATATATTATCACTATCTGGGGCTTAACGGATTGAAGGAAAAAGCCGAACAGGAGCTTATATAGATATAAGACCATTTCACAGGAATAAACGGAGGATACTATGAAAGACTATATTCTGCTTTTACCCATCATTTTCATTTTTCACGATATGGAGGAGATCATCGGCTTCGGATGGTTTTTCAGAAATAATCCTGAACTTTTCAGAAAGTATCCCAGGCTGACTGCGGCATACAGGGAGATCACCAACGAGGGCTTTGCATCTGCTGTTTATGAGGAATTCATACCATTTTTCGGGTTAAGCCTGCTGGCATATTTTTTCCCAAACAATATACTTTATGGCATATGGTTTGGTATGTTCCTTGCACTTACAGGGCATTTTATAGCCCACATACTGATATGTCTCTATGTGGGTAAATTCATCCCGTCGCTCATCACTTCTGTAATATGCCTGCCGTTCAGCGTGATCATACTGATACATACCGCAGGACTGATGACATTTGATGCGGTAACCATAATATCTGTTGCTCTGACAATACCCGGCATGATGATAAATATGAAGCTTGCGCACAAAATGATGGATGTTGTGAGCAGAAAGCTCAGGGGCACACGGCTCGTACCCGAAAATGTAATGGATATTAAATGATATCATCGGTTAACATAGGTCAATGACAAGCATCATTTATTGTGATACAATACCTTTAAAGGAGGTTGATCACAATGAATGATACAAAACAGAACGCCGGAAGAGCACTCACACTGACAACTGTACTCACGCTGTTTATAGCGGGTGCGGAGCTGCTCATCGCCTATTCAAGCTACAGGCCGGGGATGAATTTTCTTGACATAACAAGCTATGTGACATCAAACAAGTATATCTATTTTCTGCTGCTGATCATCGGGAATATGTCCCTTCTGCCGGGCGCTGTACTGCTGTACAGGGAAAACGGCATCAGCCTGAAGGATGAGATATACAGCAGGGATACTCTCGGAAAAGATATAGTCACCGGGCTTGCGGCACTGGCCGCATCCGAAATCCTGGGACTGCTGATGTCGCTTACATACAAAGGCAGAACAGAGCTTGCATTCAAAGCAGAAAAGCCCACTGTCGGAATAATGATCATGTGGTTCATAGCTCTCGGACTGGTCAGCGGCATCGTAAAGGAAATATTTTTCAGAGGATTTGCCAGAAGGTTCTGCGCTCCCGTAATGGGAGAAACCACGGCATTTCTGCTGTTCAATTTAATGTTTGCCATGCTCGACTGGCATAATTACGGTTATTCTTTTCTTATAGGCCTGATATGGATATGGGCATATAAAAAGTCGGGACACCTTATCGCCCCTATGATCGCACACGGCGGTTGTGGTATTATTTCAATCATATACTGGATAATTGTTGCACAATAAAGAGGTCAATATGGATAAAACTTATATCGTAAAACAGATGAAAGCTCTCTCGGACAGTTTTGGTCTCGGGATCGAGGATGAAGTATTTGATGCTGTGCTCGGTTTCTCGGAGTTCAGGGTATATTCAAAGGGCTCACATCTTGCAAATATGGGCGACAGCGCCGCTCATGCAGGTATCGTGATGAATGGCATAGTACGCAGCTACTATATTGACGGCGACGGGAACGACATCACACAGTTCTTTGCAAAAGAAGGCAGCTTCTGCATGGACGAGGGTATGATGGGCTTTGATGAGATATTGAAAATGTGGGAAGCTATCGAGGAATCCACTGTAATGATCTTTGAAGTAAAAAGTATGAAGGAGCTTATCTACAGCAGCGAGAAACTGAAAACCACATGGATAGAGCTCCTTGAAAGCGGTATGCGCTATAAGATGTACCGTGAGGGCGGATTTCTGACTGAAAATGCAACGGAGCGATATCTTAAATTCCGCAGGAACTATCCCGATATTGCAGGACGGGTGCAGCAAAGGTATATCGCAACATATCTCGGCATCAAGCCCGAATCACTGAGCAGGATAAGAAATCTGCTGAAGGACAGCGGGCAGGAATAATGATACATCGGGGTGATACTGATGATGAAATATAAAATAGCAGGCAGGGAGCTTTCCGTGCCTCTTATCGGTACCTGGTCGTGGGGCGGCGGCTTCAACGGCTCCCGCCTGATATTCGGTCAGAGCTTCTCGGAGGACAGCCTTAAGAAGACCTTTAACAAGGCATATGATGCGGGATTTGTATTCTGGGACACTGCCGAGGTATACGGCATGGGGCGCTCCGAGGAAATACTGGGCAGGATGATCACAGGTAAGAATGCGATCATCTCCACAAAGCATTTTCCCCGCAGGTGGTACAGGAAGGGTGAATGCCGCAGGGCGATAGAAAAAAGCCTTGAACGCCTGAACATCCCGTACATAGACCTGTACTGGCTCCATGCCCCTGTCAATATAAAAGAGAATATGACCGAACTGGCAGAATGCCTTAAGGACGGCCTGATAAAGAGCATAGGCCTTTCAAACGGAAGCACCGATGACATTATTCTCGCATCAGAGGTGCTTGAGAAAAACGGAACACAGCTTTCCGCGATACAGAATCACTACAGTCT
>CACZPE010000113.1 GCA_902782875.1 uncultured Ruminococcus sp.
AACAACCCCGAAACGGTATCTACTGACTTTGACACGGGCGACAGACTGTATTTCGACCCGCTGACAAAGGAGGACGTAGAGTCCATTATCGAGACGGAGAAGCCCTACGGCGTTGTAGTGCAGTTCGGCGGACAGACAGCTATAAAGCTTACCAAGCATCTGTCTGATATGGGTGTGAATATACTCGGTACTTCTGCTGACAGCATAGATGCCGCAGAGGACAGAGAGCGCTTCGATGAGCTTCTCAACAAGTGCGGCATACCGCGTCCCGCAGGTCATACCGTAATGAATACCGAGGAAGCCCTTGCTGCGGCAAATACCCTCGGCTATCCCGTGCTTATGCGTCCTTCCTACGTGCTCGGCGGTCAGAACATGATCATTGCCCACTCCGACAAGGATATCATAGAGTATATGGAGATAATCACGAGAACGAACCTTGAAAACCCCGTTCTCATAGATAAATACATGATGGGCAAGGAAGTCGAGGTTGACGCGATATGCGACGGCACTGACTATCTCATTCCCGGCATAATGGAGCATATCGAGCGTGCGGGCGTTCATTCGGGAGACTCTATCTCGGTATACCCTGCGATGACACTTACAAAGCGCGTGCGTGAGACTATCATAGACTATACCAGAAAGCTTGCTATGGAGCTTCACGTAATAGGACTTGTCAATATACAGTATGTTGTTTACAACAACGAAGTATATGTAATAGAAGTAAATCCCAGATCGTCCAGAACAGTGCCGTATATCTCAAAGGTCACCGGCGTTCCCATGGTGGATATCGCCACAAGGATAATGCTCGGTGAAAGTCTTAAGGAACAGGGCTATGAGAGCGGACTTTACAAGGAATCGGAGTATATTGCCGTAAAGGTGCCCGTATTCAGCTTTGAGAAGCTCCACGACGTTGATACCGCACTCGGTCCGGAGATGAAATCCACCGGTGAATGTCTCGGCATAGCAAGAACTTTCGAGGATGCGCTCTTCAAGGGACTTATAGCCGCAGGATACAATATAAAGAAGGACGGCGGCGTGCTGATCACCGTAAGGGATACAGACAAGCAGGAAATAATCTATGTAGCGGAGAAATTTGAGCGTCTCGGGTTTGATATATACGCCACGAGCGGCACTGCATCGACGCTCAACAGAAATATGGTAGCTGCCAACGTAGTGCGCAAGGCATCCGAGGAGAAGCCCAATGTCATGACCCTTCTTGACAGCGGAAAGATAGACTATGTCATATCCACCTCCGCAAAGGGCAGGATACCCCAGTACGACAGCGTAAAGATGCGCAGAAAGACCGTCGAAAGGTCTATATGCTGCCTTACTGCCATAGATACCGCCAACGCTGTTGCAGACATACTTGCCATGGGCAAGAATATAGATGATATGGAAATGATAGATATAACAAAAATATGAGGTAGAACAAATGAATGAGTTTCTTGCAGAACAGGTCGCTTCCGAACGTGAATACAATGAGAACAGAGCACTGATGCAGAGATCGGAGAGAGAAAGATCGGTCTCCAGGCTGTTCTGTCTTTACGGGAATATAGCCGTATTTCTGCTGAGTATCGCGTCGATGTTCCTGTGGTCTGTCAACACAAGAGTTGAGATCATGGTGGAGATAGGCGCAACTGAGCTTACCGAAAAGCCGCTTCCGCTCTTCTGTCTGCTGATGTTTTATGCTCCGTTCATGATCGGACTTGCGGTGGCGTCGGATATACAGCGCAGAGCCCTGTTTCCGCGTATATCAGGGTATGTATCCCTGGCACTGCTGATACTGACTATCGTGAATCTGTTCGCGCAGTTTCAGTACACAAGTCAGGATGTCCCGGTGATAGTGTATCTCGTCGCTGAGGTGATATTCTCGTATATCGCGCTCAATGCCTACGGCAGGATGGAAATGCTCAGCACCCGTGAAGGCTATCCCGATTTCGACTATGCTGTTATGGCTGAAAAGACGAGCGTACAGGACAGATATATCCGTATGCGCGAGGAATGGCTCAACAAGGATAAGAAGCTGTCTTATCATTCAAAGAACGAGCAGCCCATATCCGACCCC
>CACZPE010000114.1 GCA_902782875.1 uncultured Ruminococcus sp.
TAAACATCGTGAACATCATATCCGCGAATGTGCTCAACCGTTCGGCAGAGCTTGCCATGCTCAGGGCGTGCGGAATGTCCGACAGTCAGCTTCACCGTCTGCTCTTTTCCGAGAGCACTATCTATGCGGGAATATCGGGTATAATATCTCTTGTGCTCGTAGAGCTGTCAATATTCCTCGTACAGATACCATTCAAAAAGCATTTCCATGATCTGGATTTTGACGATCTGAATTTCACGTTCTCATACACACAGCCGCTCATATACCTTGTAATAGCGGTCGCTGCAGCGTTCATCATCGCCGCTGCCGCATCCTATGTAGCCGCTGGCAGAACGCTCCGTTCGTCTATAGTTGAGAACATCAGAAGCATGGAACAGGTATAATAATAAAAATACAGGACTGTTCACAACAGTCCTGTATTCATAGGAGGACATAATGAGATACGCGGTAATATCAGATATACACGGGAATCTGCCTGCCCTGAAAGCAGTGCTTGAAGATGCAGCACAGCAGGGTGCGGAGCATTATCTTATAGCAGGGGATTACTGCCTGAGCGGTGCATGGCCCGATGAGTGCCTTTCTGTTATCAGGGCAATGCCCGATGCTCATATTATCAGGGGCAATGAAGAGGCCTATGTGGAAAATCTTGTCGGCAAGGATCAGTCCTTATGGACGGACGGTCAGATGCAGATATCCTACTGGGTATACAGAAATGTGAGCGACAGTAACAGGGAGTATATGCTCGCACTGCCGCACACTGCAGATATTATGCAGGGAAGTGTTCCGATACATATGGCCCATTCCTCCGCTGCGTTCATCGGGCCGTATGAGCTTGATGTATGGGGCGGCACAAATATAGCAAAGCGGTATAAAGGCAGAAAGCTGGATGCGGATATACTCTACGGCGATATGTACTCAGAGCTTGACAGCGACAGCACTTTTCAGGATGCCGTTTCGGCGCTTGATGAGGGAGTGTATGTGTTCGGCCATACCCATGTGCAGTGGCACTACAAGGCAAAGGACAAAGAGGTGTACCTGATAAACCCGGGTTCATGCGGCCTTCCCGTAGACGGACTGAGCGGCATACCATACACGCTGCTTGACATATCAGATGACGGACAGGTGAATATAGAAGAGCGCAGACTGCCCTTTGACAAACAGGCGTATATCGGGCGGCTGAAACACACAACGCAGTATACCGAGGCCAATGTTTGGACAAGGATCATCATAAAGGAGCTTGAGACCGCAAGGGAGCATATGATGTTCTTCATTCCCTTTGCAAATCAGTATGCAGACAGCATCGGCGATGCTGTAAGACCGTTCTCCGTTGAAACATGGAAGAGAGCATATGAAAAATGGAGCGGAGAGCGCATCTGACAGAATATCTGATATTTCGGGGGGGCTTACGCAGCTTCCCTTTTTGCTGCAGATTATTAGAATGGTATTATAATGATTAGAATATGATGAAAAATCACCGTATATCCTTGATTTCATGCGGGTTTTATGGTACTATAGTACAAACGGAAATCCAAGTTCGTACTGCAAAAGGCGTACGATCCGTTGACAGTAAAAGAGGTATATATGAAAAGGCTCGTTTGTGAGTTATGCGGCAGCAATGATATCATCAGGGACGGGGAGTTTTTTGTCTGTCAGAGCTGCGGCACGAAATACACGCTTGAAAGTGCAAGGAAGATAATCCTTGAAGGCACTGTCAGACTTGATGTTTCGGAGCTTGTACATAACTCTCTGGTGAATGCCCGCAGAGCAAAGAAAAACGAAGACTGGGAAGAGACCGAGCGCTATTACAATAACGCAGAGGAATACTCTCCCGACAATATAGAAGCTATATTCTACAGCTCCTACGGCAGGGCGAGAAAAGCTCTTATGGGCGCAGAGCTGAGCAAAAAAATAAATGCTCTCACTGTTCTTTCAAGAGATATTGCGCTTATAGACGATTATTTCGATGCATCCTGTGATGAGCAGATGACTCTCATAGAGAATATAAGCAGAGATATCATGAGCCTTTGTGATAACGGATTCTTCTCGGAGTATTCTTATGATAAGGATGTACTCATTATGTTCAGCAAGATACATAAGTCCTTCATCAACACTCTTGAACACATCACAGAGGATATTCCCGCAGATGACAGAAGATATGAAAGACTGCACAGGATAGAAGAAAAGCATCTGAAAGCTGTCATGGAATATGACATAACCGGGGCTGAAAAAAGAAAGATAAAGGAAAAGCTTGCATCCATCGTTCAGACTCTGGATTCTGAGTACAGCACGACAGCACAGGACAGCTGCACCATAAACTTTATTCCCGGCAGACATTATCCGTATCGGCCTGATCTGCAGAACAGGCATATATCGGCACAGGAGATACGCCGTGTTGTCAGAAGGAGAGATCCTTCACACGAGACCAAAACTATGGGCGATGAAGATGATGCGTATGCATCAAAATGGGCGCTGATCCTCTTTACGTTTTTGTGTTCTCCTGTGATATTGATTCTGGTAGCACATATTTTCAATATGATAGTGTGTGAGATACTGTTCTGAAAAACAATGCTGATGCATCAGACGATGCATCAGCACTTTTTTACCGCTTCTTTCTCTTTTTCCGTGCGGCGTGAACAGATATGACAGTTATCAGCAGTGCAGCAGCCGCTCCGCCGCCTGCCGCAAAGTAAGGCATCATAGAGGGCTTCTGCCGCTCGGTTATGTCTATCTCAGCCGCAGGAGCGGTGAATACGAGGTATCTGCCGTCTGTTTCGGTGTGCAGAA
>CACZPE010000115.1 GCA_902782875.1 uncultured Ruminococcus sp.
ATGACAACGAGAACTCTTACACATCCCAGATGGTAAGAACTATCAAGTATTTCGCAGAGCTCGGCTGATAAAGCCTCTACTGACAAATACAATGAGATGCTGCTTTCGGGCAGCATCTCTTTTTTTATACAAAAGCGACTGCCCTCAGACAGCCGCTGTTTTCATAATACGGGTCTATTTTCCGAACGATACGTCATACTCTATCGGTGCATAGTATGATACACCGTCGGAGCTCAGCAGATAAATACTTATCTTCTTCACATCATTGTCGGTTATGAACTGTTTGTCTATCGTGAATTTGAAGCGGCAGTTCTTGTACCCTTTCTCTTTGAAATGCTCCGTGATATCCGCAGCCTTTCGTCCGTAGGGGCACGGTATCTGCACTCCGTCGGCCATGACTATTATACCGTCAAGATCGCTTCTGTTCCTGTAGTCTATCGCCCATCCCCTGAACGCATATACATCCGCATCGGGATCAAGGATTATCTCGCCTTTTTCGCACTTTGTAATGCCGCCGTCATTGTTGAGGCAAAGGCCGTTGTCGGCTATCCATATATCAGCCGTCTGTGCAGGCAGCTCGGTACGGACAGCAAGCTGTCCGGGATCATCGGATACCAGCGGTGGTTTCTGAAGCAGCCACTCTATATAGCGCTCAAAGCACGAGAACATTACCACATCCGGTTTGGCGCATCTGTCAAAGTCCTCTGAGCCTGTGCGCACCCTGATATAGGTGGTATCACTGAAATCCTCCGCAAAAAATCTGGTGGTCGGCCTCTGGGGATAATCCTGATAGAGTGAATCCCCGTATATCAGGAGCGATTTGTTATTTGCGGCGCTGTCATTGTGCCAGAACTTCTCATAACGCCTTACTTCTATGGGAGTTTCCTTCTGGAGCTTATCGAGCATGGCTTCGCACGCCTTGTATCTTTCGCTCTGTTCATCGGCAACGGCAGATGTTTTCCACACAGGAGCGGATACGGTCTCTTTGGTCAGCGCGCCTACGCCTATCAGGTCTGACAGGTCGCCCTGTACCTCGGTGGTCGGCTTCATATCGGGCACAAAGTCCGATATGCTGTCTATTACTCCGTCGGCAAGGAGTCTGTCCTCTATCTTTCTGTACGCCGCATACGCTCCCTGTGCAGTCCAGTGTGTATCTGTCTTCAGGAACACCATGTCCTGCTGCTTTGCATCAACAAGAGCGTCCTTGACGTTTATAACTTTCACATCGGTGTTTGCGGTCAGATACTCCTCTAACTGGTCTACCACAGAGGGCGTTACTTCATATCTGCCGCCCTTTATATTCTCGGGATATACGCTCGACTTTGACGGCACGAGGATAAGGTAATACTCTATACCGTTGCGCCTGTAGTAATCCGCGATCTTCTGCTGGTTATACGCTATTTTTTTCAGCATATCCTCGGAGAGCTTGTAGAGGCCGCAGCCTATTTCGGTATTGTGCGAATCACCTATGAAATAGAATCCGTCCCTGCCTGCCCTTACGCGGCTGCCGCCCGTCTGGCGGAACACCTTCACGGTCACGGCTGTATAGCATCTGCTGTAAAAATTCGCAAAGCCGATATTGTCGCTGCACCAGTCCTCCATGCCCTTGGTGAATTTCTCGGGAGTCATATTCTCCGCTGTGAAATCGGGAAATACAGCAAGCGTTCTGTTCTGCGTTTCTGACTCCTTGCCGCCCTTCAGATCGGATGTCAGGGCGGATACCAGTATCATACCGAAAAATATGACGATGCCAGCCGTCATTATTATCTTATCTATGTTTATCTTTTTTTTGTTCATGGTCCACCCCGTCAGAAATTGAAATAGATAAACGGATTATAGGACACGCATACCGCATACGACAGTGCCGTAAAGCCAAGTATCAGCATAAGTCCGCATTCTCCGAAGAGTACGATGGTCTCGAGTCCTGTGAACATATAGTCTATGCGGGCCCTTATCTTCTTTGCAACAGGGAAGGAAAGCACGCAGCTGAGTATTATCATCGGCAGGTACAGCGTGCAGTAATAGACCGCTGTTGAGTCAACAAGCGGATTGCCGTATGTGCCGAACATGGACCTGAAATACTGATACGCCCTGGTAAGGCCCTCTGACCTGAACAGCACCCATCCGAACATCACGCACAGCAGAGTGAATACTCTGTAGGCTGCGACCGCAGGCTTTTTCTCGAATTTCTTCGGTATGCCCGTCAGCTTCTCAAACGTGAGTATCACAAAGTAGAGCAGTCCCCATAAAATGAAGTTCCAGCTCGCACCGTGCCATATGCCCGTCAGCAGCCATACCACGAAGAGGTTGAACACCAGCCTGCCCTTTGATTTTACCCTTGAGCCGCCCAGCGGGAAGTACACATAATCCCTGAACCATGTACCCAGGGATATATGCCAGCGTCTCCAGAACTCCGAAACGGACTTTGAAGCATACGGATAATCGAAATTCTCGTTGAAATGGAAGCCGAACATCAGGCCGAGGCCTATTGCCATATCCGAATAGCCCGAGAAATCAAAGTATATCTGCAGTGTATAGCACAGCATACCCAGCCATGCGCCTGCTACCGATACCGTTCTGATATCGTCTGCCGCAAATGACATATCTGCCACCATCGCCATTGAGTTTGACAGCACCAGTTTCTTGCACAGGCCGTAGATAAAGCGCTTGAGCCCCTTGTAGAAATCGGTGAGGGTCTCTTGTCTGTTGCGTATCTGCCGTGCGACGGTCTCATATCTTACGATAGGTCCTGCTATCAGCTGAGGGAAGAACATGATGTAAAGCGCGACATTGAACGGATTTTTCTGCACCTCGCCGTTCTTTCTGTACACGTCTATGACATATGACATCGCCTGAAACGTGAAAAAGCTGATGCCTATGGGCAGTGTGAACTTTGTGAGCGGTATATTCGCCTTAGTCACTGTATTTATCGTGGTTATTGTGAAATTGAGATATTTATAGACAAAGAATATCCCCAAATTCCACAGACACATCGCTGCGATGACCAGCCGCCCCGCCTTTTTCTCTCGAAAGCGGTCTGCAAGCAGTCCGAAGATGTAGTTTGCGAGAATGGATATGAGCATGATAACGATGAATTTCGGCTCGCCCCATGCATAGAATATCACCGATGCCGCAAGAAGAAAATAATTCTTGAATTTTCTGTCGGCTATATAATAAAAGAACAGTGTCAGCGGCAAAAATATAAACAGGAATACCGTCGATGAGAATAACATAAATAGTTGCCCTGCCTTTGATACGTATTTGAACACACCTTAGTATATCATTAATCAATATATATGTCAATAGGCGGGCAAAGCCCGCAGTTAGGTCGTTGATTTATTTATTGGGGATAGTTTAGTATGCAGCTCGGTAACTTTCGTGTGCGGGGAGACCCTTCCACCACCAGCCATAGGCTGGTGGTCCCCCTCCCCTTTCAGGGGAGGTTTATCCTCTACAATTAATTTGAGAGCACCATATCATTAGCTATACTCATATACGTTTAGCTGAATAAACAGCTACATAAAACTAATCAAAGCGCTTTTACCTCCCCTGAAAGGGGAGGGGGACCATGCGCAGCATGGTGGAAGGGTTATCTCTACGATTACCTATGTACTGACTTAACAAAGCGCCTTAACAATTGCTAATTTCTAATTGCTAATTGCTAATTTTTCCAAAACTCCACACTTATACAAAAAAAGATACACTCCCGTGAAGGAGTGTACCTTTATGATCATCATACAGTGATATATACTATATCCTTTGTGGTATAGGATGAGCCGTCACTGCCGTTTATTGCTCTTACAAGGAAGCCGTGGCTGCCGTTTGAGACACCTGTTAATGCGATGGTATTGCTTTCGGAGCTGCATATATATTTGTATGTGCCGTTGGTATACTCATATACCCTGTAGCTTACAGCGCCCTTTACCTTGTTCCAGCTGAGAGTCAGGCGGTGATCGCCGCTCTTCTGGATATTGAGCCCGGGCTTTCCGAGGGGTATTGTATATTTGAAATCGGAATTTGTATATGCAGAACCTGTCGTTCCCCTGAATGCCCTTACGAGATAGCCGTACTGTGTGCCGTTTGCCACGGTCGTATCGGCATAGCTCGTAGTCGTCACTTCCTTGAGGAACTTTATGGTGCTGCCTTCCATGCGGTATACCCTGTAGGCGGTTGCTCCGCTCACTGCGCTCCACTTCACGCTGACGCTGCCTGTTGCGGATGTCACCTTAAAGTCGGGCTTTGCAAGAGCGGTTGATGCGGATGGAGTTGCATATTTCCAGTCGGCATCGGAGTATGATGTGCCTGCAGTGCCCTTGAACGCTCTTACCAGATAGCCGTACTTAGTGCCGTTTACAAGGCCAGTATCGGTGTAGCTCGTTGATGTGACTTCCTTGAGGAATGCGATGGAAGAGCCTGTCTTGCGGTATACCCTGTAGGAAGTTGCACCGTTTACTGCGTTCCACTTTACGGTCACACTGCCGTTGCCCGCTGTTGCGGTAAATTCGGGCTTTGCAATGCTCAGGCCTGTGGGAGTTGCGTATTTGATATCGGAGTTAGTGTAGGAAGAACCTACAGAGCCGCAGAACGCTCTTACAAGGAAGCCGTACTCTGTGCCGCCTGCAAGACCTGTTGCGGTATATGAAAGTGATGTTGTGTCGGTGAGATATACAAATTTGCCGTTATCCACGCGGTAGATCCTGTAGGACGCCGCACCCGGTACAGCTCTCCATTCTACGAGCACCTTGCCGTCGCCGGGTGTTACTATGAAGAAAGGCTTTGCAAGAGATGTGACCGCTGTGGGTGTGGTATACTGGATATCGTTGTTTGTATAAGACGAACCCTGTGTACCGTTGAATGCCCTTACGAGATAGCCGTATTTTACGTTGCCTGTGAGGCCGTTATCACGATATTCAAGCTGGCTTGTCTCGGTGAGGTATTTGAAAGCACCATTCTCGACACGGTATACTCTGTAGGAGGTCGCACCTGCTACAGCATCCCATTTTACAAGCACATTTCCGCTGCCGGGAGTGAGTGCGAATCTGGGCTTTGTAAGGTTATTGGATACTCTTATATATTCGCCTGCGGTATCCGCTTTAAAAGCTGCATAGGTATCGGTTCCGCTTATTATGCCCGTTGAGCCCTTCTTTGACCAGCCTGCATATTCAGTGCCTGCATTCATAAGCTTCATGCCCTTTGTTACCTCGAAGCCTGCGGGAAGCTTAACGGAGGTCAGTGCTGTGCAGCCGAAGAACATGCCGTCTGTATCGGTCACATACTGGTAATTGAACTCTGAGAGGTCAACTGATCTCAGGGAAGTACAGCCGGAGAACATATATTTCGCTTTATCTCCCATGACGCTAAGATTATCAAGACCCTGTATCTCCGTCAGGTTCTTCAGACCGTTGAACATATCCTCGGCACTTGTAGTAAATGTACCGTACAGTCCGCCGTTTACTATGACTATTTTCTTTATCAGAGCGTGGTCTATACCCGCAAAGTATGCTACATCATAATCGCTGCCGTCTGTATCGATATATGTATCGGGGATATGTCCGCTCAGAGTCAGTGTACCTGTTGAGCTGTCCCATTTGTACCATATCTGCAGAGGGGAATACAGTCCTCCGGTCTCAGCGGTGAATTCAGCATAGGTGCCGTTTCCGCTTATCACCCAGTCGCCGTCCTTGCCCCAGCCGTCTGTTGTCCCCAGCATGATGCTGTTTATCCTGTTGAGCAGCTTCATACCGGAAGTGACTCTGAAGCCCTTGGGAATAGTCAGATAGGAGAGCTTCGAACAGCCGCTGAACATATTAGCCGTATTAGCGTTTGTGATATCGATAAGCCCCGTATTCCGATTGTAGCTGACCATATCAACATGTGTCAGTGAAGTACAGCCGCTGAACATACCGGAAGCGTTTGCAGGCCTCATAAGACTGTTGGGAAGTGTCACAGCAGTTATGGATGAACACCCTGCATACATGGATGCACAGTCGGTAACACAATCAAAGCAGAGATCGGTAGAATAAAGCTGTGACACTTTCAGGGCAGAACAGCCGTTGAACATTGCTCTGACGTTTGTCAGCAGCGTGGTCTTGTTGCCGCTCTGACTGAATTTTACCTCTTCAAGCGCATAGTCAGCATGAAACATACTCTCCATGGTAGTGGTATTTGAAAAATCCATGTTTGACAGATCTGCTGTCTTCAGAGCTGAAAGGTTGGCAAAGAGATAATAACAGTTTGAGGGAGCCTTCGCACCGCTCTCGGTGTAGATATACCATATATCCGTTGAGCTTAAGCTGTACCCTCTCCGTCTCATAAGTTCCAATATCGAGTTGGTACCTGTATCACTGTATATTCCAAGCTGCCTGTCGATCCTGAGAGTATTCTGTGATGAATACCATCTGCCGACATTGGGTATCTCCACATAGGATCCGTAGTAATCTGTACCGTAGAGATCGAGCTCTTCTTCAAGAAGCTCCTCTTCATCAGCAGTATCTTCTGCGGTATCGGTCTCATCAGCCGCATCTGCAGGCACGCCTGTCTCGACGCTGACGGTATCATCCGTCTCATCGGCGGATGTATCGGGTTCCTCAGTCTGCTCCTCTTCCGGAGCTTCGGAGGGTTCCTCAGCGGGAACATCCTGCTCGTCGATCCCGGGGTTCTCCTCGGCCGTTTCATCAGACTCTTCATCATCGGATTGTTCATCCTCTGATTCTGTCGGTGTATCGGTGTCCTCGGT
Source organism: uncultured Ruminococcus sp. (assembly GCA_902782875.1). The sequence goes on from CACZPE010000115.1 coordinate 6,737, forward strand.
CACCTCGTCCGGTGTTTCTTCATCTGATACCGATGGCGTTTCGGCGGTCTCATCGGTCTTTTCAGCCTCTGATACCGTATCATCGGTTTCTTCCGTCTCATTCCCTGTCACTTCTGTATCAGCTTGTGCATCTGTCTCTTCTTCGCTGTCAGCTGTCTCTGCCTGAACTTCGGGCTGAACGTCTGCGGATATCTCATCTGCGAATGCAGGTGCGGAATATCCCGTCAGCACCAGAATAGCTGTCAGCAAAGATATGAGTTTCCTGCGCATAAGGCTCTACCTCCCTATATTAACGATTACTGTTATAGTATCATAATACAGCCGCTTATTCAATACAGATATCATGATTGTGGATATCCCGTCTGATTTTCTGCATATTCCACTAATTTGCAGCGCTGTGTTTGTGCATAATGGCTTGCATACACCGTCTTCATACAGATATCCTGTAGCTCTTTGCGCCGTGGCTGTAGAACCATTTCAGATGAGTATGAATACGAAAATCCGCGTATTTGTATAATATTACTATATTATACAAATTGTATATTTCTCAGCAGTAAAGAAACCGCCGCTCTTATCGGGCGGCGGTTATAGCTTAGATTATCTCAGATCATACATGGGGTGTTGCATATTTGATGTTGGAATCAGTGTAGCTTGAACCGGTAGAACCGTTGAACGCTCTTACCAGGAAGCCGTAAGAATAGCCGTTTGCAAGGCCTGTTGCTGTATACGAAGTACCTGTGGTCGTGCCGAGATATGTATACTGGCCGTTGTATACACGGTATATCCTGTAGCTTGTAGCACCTGTTGTGCTGCTCCACTTGACAGTTACCTGCCTGTTGCCAGCGGTGAGCGAGAATGTGGGCCTGTATACTATAGTGCCGGATCTGGGTATAGCAACTATGATATCAGCTGTGCTGAAAGCAGAACCTGTATTGCCGTTGAATGCCCTTACAAGGAAGCCTGTCTTTGTGCCGTTGGTAAGACCTGTTACGGTATATGCAGTACCTGTTGTGTCGCCTACATATACATACTGGCCGTTTACGACCTTGTATACTCTGTAGCTGGTGGCATTTGCGACCTTGTTCCAGTTGATGATCACCTTCTGGCTGGCGGGAGTTACTGTGAAGGAGGGCTTTGTCAGAGTTACGGGGAGAGTTCTGATATACTTGACA
>CACZPE010000116.1 GCA_902782875.1 uncultured Ruminococcus sp.
ACCGAATGTGAAGTTGCAGGCACTCCCATGTCCGCAGAAAGAACCGTCGCAGATCTCAGAGGCAGGACCGCATCAGATGAAGGTATTGAATACATCACAGACGGCGAGCATCTTGAGGAAGCGCTTGTGATACTTATGGGCTCTTCAGGCAGAGTCACCGGTATTGCAATATCAGTCACCAACGGCCACGGCATAGCTCAGGAAGCCAAGTGGGCAAAGAATGAAACCGACCTGTTCATCGGCCATTATCCCGGTGAATATACCGAAAAGCAGGCTCAGGGCATCCTTAACTAATTATTTAAAAACAGACAGGAACACAAAACAATGAAAACAAAAGGATTCACACTTATAGAGATAATTGTTGTGATCGGAATAATCGCAGTACTCGCAGTGATACTCATCCCCTCTATGATAGCCTATACCAAAGAGTCCAAGATGAGCACCGCCAACACAAATGCAAAACTTGCATTTGAAAACGCAGCCACCTACTGTGTGCAGTGTCAGTCAGGCCAGGGGCCGGTGGCACAGGGCAATTACAATGCGATACCCCTCAGGAATGACAACCCTGATACAGATTACTCAAGGGACGGAAATCATCTTGCAGATGCACTCCAGGCCCTGATGGGAGCAAACGGCAACAAGTCGGGCTTTGCCTCTGTCAAGATCAGCGAAAAAGGCCTTCCGGAGGACGCAAGATGGGCCCTTACCGAAACCGATTTATTCGTCGGAAGCTATCCCAACCGCACCAACAGTGAAGGCGAGCTGCCCCTTTTATATTGATCGCGATCCCCTTTATAATAATAAAGGGGATTATTTTACGGAGAAACATCATGAAAAAAACACCATACCTGCTGCTCATACTTATAATCATCGCAGATATCGCACTCGTATCATACAACATAGTTTTCAGAAAGCAAGGCTCTTTCTCTGATGAGATATACAGCTTCGCACTTGCAAACAGCTATTACAAGCCGTTTGTCAACGCGAAGCCCGGCACCTCGATACTTGACGACAAGGCCTCATATGCCGCAAACACCGAAAACTACGGTGAATGGATCCCGGGCACCGTTATGCACGATTATATCACCGTGCAGAGAGGAGAACGCTTCTCCTACGGCTCGGTATACTATAATCAGTCACTTGATCACCATCCGCCGTTTTTCTATATGATACTGCATACGATATCCTCGTTTTCGCCGGACAGCTTCTCCCTGTGGTACGGTTACGGCATAAACATAGTCTGCATTATCATCACACAGATAAGCATATACGCCGCAGCGGCCGCCGTCTGCAAAAACAAATGGGCAGGGCTCTCCGCCTGCATACTCTATGCGGTATGCAACGGCAGCATCAGCACATTCGTACTGATAAGGCAGTATGCGCTGCTCACAGCACTGACAGCGGTGTTCTTAGCCCTGAATGCATGTATGTTCTCAGAAAAAAGCGAGAAGAACGACGTTCCCGTAAAGAAATATATACCCTTTATCGGGGCAGTATCGTTCCTGATATTCTACACAAACTATCCAGCCATAGAGCTTGTCGGAGCATTCACCGCCTGTGTGTGCCTGTATCTTCTGATAAACAGAAAGATAAAGCAGATGTTCATATACGGCCTGACGGAAACAGCCGCACTGCTGCTTTTCTTTGCGGCATTCCCCGCATCCCTCTCAAAGCATATCGGCAACTACCTCGAATTCGATATGCCCTTTGACTTTATAACACAGTTCCGCTTTATGCTCCACTACACTCTGGTATTTACCATCGGGATAGTGGTGCAGTACTTCAGGAGCGCTACCGGCAAGATCCTGCCTGTAGTGCTTGTATGCCTGATACTTCTTCTGCTCCCTCTCTGCTATCTTTTCAGAAAGGAAAAATGGTTTCTCTCCCTTGTACGCAAGGCAAAGGACGGAATTAAGAAGATACCGCCGTTTCTGAAGCAGGCAAACTACGTGCCTCTTTTCTGTGTCATATCAGGCGCTTCATATCTCTGTGTACTTGCAAAGACCGTAGATGTCAGCAATACCCAGATAGAAACATGCAGATATGTATTTCTTCTCTATCCGATGGTGATGCTGCTCTTTGCCTGCATACTCCATCCGCTGCTGAAAAGGATACCTAAAATATCAGGGGCATCCCCCGCAATACTTGCGGTGCTCGCACTTTCTGTGGGTATATATACCCATACCGTTAATGATGTGCAGTTCCTGTTCCGCTGTCCGGATTATGTCGATCCTGCTCCCCTGGTGGAGGGAAAGAACTGTCTTGTGGTAATGGACGGCGTCAGAAAACAAGAACACAGCCCCGACATGGATACCGAGGATCTTTATCAGACATGGCGCGAAGCCTGCTATCCTTTCATACTCGACAAGGCGGACAGTATATTCTTCACATCGCTGTATTCCTTTGACTCGCATTTTGACAGCATGTCAGAAAAGCATATAGACTACGTTCTGATGCCCTTTGAATTCTATCTGAGAGAAGGAGAACAGCCCTCGGACGAAAGACCGCCCACACTGAATGACAAGATCGTGCTCCTAAACGGCGGATGTGAATATGAAGCCATCGGCATAGTCAATATACAGAGCGGATATAACGTGATACTGAAGCTGAGCGAATAAATATACCCGCAGTAATATCATTCAAGATATTACTGCGGGTATTGTTTTATTCCGGATTACTTTTCCTTAGCCCTTGTCTTGGCTCTGAGCGCGTTGTCGAGTATGCGCTTTCTTATCCTTATGGACTTGGGAGTAACTTCAAGCAGCTCATCATCTGCGATAAACTCAAGGCTGTCCTCAAGGGAAAGTCTCCTGGGCGGAACAAGTCTGAGCGCATCATCCGAGCCGCTGGCTCTGGTGTTGGTCAGATGCTTCTTCTTGCAGACATTGACCACAAGATCCTCCACCTTGGGGGATGCACCTACTACCATGCCCTCATATACGGGAGTGCCTGCGCCTATGAACAGCGCGCCTCTCTCCTGTGCATTGAAAAGGCCGTAGGTAACTGCTTCACCTGTCTCAAAGGATATCAGGGAGCCTGTGTTTCTTCTGGGGATATCACCCTTGTAAGGCTGATAGGAGTCGAGCACACTGCTCATAACGCCCTCACCCTTTGTATCTGTGAGGAATTCGCTCTTATAGCCGAAAAGTCCTCTTGCGGGTATGAGGAATTCAAGACGCATACGGCTGCCCTGCGGATGCATCGACTGCAGCTCGCCCTTTCTGGTACCCATCTTTTCCATGATGGTACCTGTGCTTTCCTCGGGAACGTCTATTACAAGGCGCTCCATAGGCTCGCACATAACGCCGTCTATCTCCTTCATGAGCACCTTGGGAGTTGATACGCCGAGCTCATAGCCCTCTCTGCGCATATTCTCTATCAGTATCGACAGATGCATCTCGCCTCTGCCGCATACCCTGAAGGCATCTGTGCTGTCTGTATCGGATACACGCAGTGATACGTCACGGAGCACTTCCTTGTACAGTCTTTCGCGCAGCTGTCTGGATGTTACGAACTTGCCCTCTCTGCCTGCAAACGGACTGTCATTTACCGAGAAGGTCATCTCAACCGTGGGCTCGGATATCTTCACGAAGGGAAGCGGCTCATAGCAGTCGGTAGCACAGAGGGTATCACCGATGGTGATATTCTCTATTCCCGATATCCATACGATATCGCCGACGGTAGCCTCCTCCACATTTGCCTTGCCGAGGCCCTCTATCTGGCTCACAGTCACTATCTTGCTGTTATAGGGCTTGTGCAGCTCATGATAGTCGCCGACTGTGACCTGCTGATTTACCTTTATCTTTCCTCTTTCGATCCTGCCTATACCGGTCCTGCCGACATAGTCGTTGTAGTCGATGGAGGATATCAGCATCTGGAGAGGGCCTTCCTCGTCACCCTCGGGTGCGGGGATATAGTCGAGTATGGTATCGAACAGGGGCTTGAGGTCCTTGCCCGGTTCATACTGGCTGATGGAGCAGGTGCCTGCACGGCCCGAGCAGAAGAGTACAGGGCTCTCGAGCTGTTCATCGTTTGCGTCGAGATCGAGAAGAAGCTCGAGCACCTCGTCGCCTATCTCGTCGAGTCTTGCATCAGGACGGTCTATCTTGTTTACTACGATAACTATCTTATGTCCGAGCTCAAGTGCCTTTGACAGCACGAATCTTGTCTGGGGCATAGGGCCCTCTGCAGCATCTACGAGCAGCAGAACGCCGTCAACCATCTTGAGTACGCGCTCCACCTCTCCGCCGAAATCGGCATGGCCCGGGGTGTCAATTATGTTTATCTTCACACCGTTGTACATAACGGATGTGTTCTTTGCGAGTATGGTTATTCCTCTTTCCCTCTCTATATCATTGGAATCCATTACTCTTTCTTCTACAGTCTGATTTTCCCTGAATGCGCCGCCCTGCTTGAGCATCTCGTCAACGAGAGTGGTCTTGCCGTGGTCAACGTGGGCGATGATAGCTATATTGCGCAGATCGTTCCTTACCATATTCTCACTTTCCTTTTATTATACTTATACATTACACAGTTTCATACATAAAAACACAACTATGAATTATAGCACAGGCACATACTTATTGCAAGCGATTAACAAAAAGTTTTCACATACGCATAGAATAAGCGCCCTTGCGGGCGCTGTTTTTGCGCAATATGCAGATAATCCGGTGTGGTATCACATCTCCTGTGTGCAGAGCCTGCCGGTAAGCTCCATCGCATCACGTATGCACAGGTCCATATTGTTATAGTTCCATGTGCCCCAGCGGCCGAGGAGGTCAAAGCCCTCCACTGCGCCGAAATGCTCCTTGATCGCCGTGATATTCTTCCTGTAGTTCAGGTCATGGATGACATAGGCATATTTTGTGAACTCATAGTCGAGAGTCTCCTCATATCCCAGCTCCTCGGGGAGCACATCATGTGCCTTGTCAAGTCCCGTCACATCGAACCTGTCGCCGATTATCTCAAGAGCCGCCGCTCCCCTGCCCGTCTTCATATTCGCATGGGGCGTGAGTGCGCTCTGATAGCCGACTCTGTGGGAACGATACTGGTGAGACGGTATGTACAGCCATGTGATATCTGTCACAGGGCATTCAAAAAGCACCGTCGTCAGGCTGTTGAATTTCAGATCCCTGATATTATCTCTTATATTCTCGGGCAGATCCTTCATGACCTCTGCTATCACAGGCAGAGGGATAGTGCTTATGATATGGTCATACACCTCTTCATCATTGATGCACCATTTATTATCTGTCCTTCGTATGCTGGTAACGGGAGTATCCGTATGTATGTCCAGACCTTCTGCCACAGCATCCATAAACGACTGTATACCGCCGTCTATGGGATAGTAGAATGTGGAATGCGGCATTTTGCGCTCTGTGGGATCCTTGAGCAGCATGGACTTTATGATCTCTTTCTTTGACGGAAGCGGCATCTTGCCCTGCATCCACTTTGTTTCCATCTGATCGAGAGGATATGCCCATATCTTCTCGTTATACGGTATCATGTAGTAGTCGCAGATCGCCCTGCCGAAATTCCATATCAGCCAGTCCTTGAAATTATCGGGCTCTTCGCCGTTCTGCGCAAGTATGAAATCATGTACGCATTCTACCGCATCATCTGTATCAAGCTCGCAGAGAGAGAGCTCAAAGGGATACGAAACGTATTTGCCGTTGAAGTATATCTTGGCATTTCTTGCCGTGTACTGCCACTTGTCCTTGGGCATGACAGAAAATACCCAGTCCACTACCTCGGGCTTTTTTGAATTGAAGATATGACCGCCGTACGGGTCATAGAGTATGCCGTCCTTGAATCTCGACCTTGCAAGACCACCGACTGCAGACTCCTTTTCATATACCGTGACATCATGTCCGTTGGCTCTGAGCATATTCGCCGCACTGAGGCCCGATATGCCCGCTCCCAATACCGCTATTTTCATAATAACTCCTTTGTACAAGATCCTTCCGGGCGTGATTATCACTGCCAGATATCCTTTTCGGTCTCAGACAGCTCCACACCATTGCTGTACATCGATACGAGCACCGTATCCTCGGTATACTCAAATGTATGATATACATAGGGGTATATCAGGAACATATCTCCCTGATGCATGGTGTATTCCTCGGTTACGCCATCCCTGCTGACAGTCAGCCTGAATGATCCCTGTATGATATAGAAACCCTCTTCGTTATACTTGTGATAATGTCCGCCGCGGACAGCACCGCCGACGGAGGTTATCACATTGACCTGCTTCCATCCGTCGTGTACGAGCTGTTTGAGACTGCCGGCTTCGTTCTCAAAGACAAAATCGGGTTCCAGCATTTTTATCAGCATATATACCTCACTTATCTTGTCAGGAATACCTCTCCCCTGTTTACACGGGCCCTCCAGTAGTCAAGAAGATCTCTCATGGTCTTCTCAAAAGGTATCTCGGGCTCCCAGCCTGTATGCTCCTTGAACTTGCGGCAGTCGGGTATCTGAAGATCCGCATCTATGGGGCGCAGTCTCTCGGGGTCTGTCTCAACCTTTATACTGTCCTTCATGGGGCTGAAGCTGATGAGGGTGTTGAGAGTATCGCCCACCTCACAGGTGTATGAGCCGCCGATATTGTAGTACTCTCCGGGTATGGGATTTACGGTCACGAGCATATGATATGCCCTGACTGCATCTCTTACATCAGCGTATGTGCGCAGAGAATTGAGATTGCCGACCATAACGGTGGGCTCTATGAGGCCTGCCTCGATCATGGCGATCTGCTTTGCAAAGGTGGACTCATGGAATACATCGCCTCTGCGGGGGCCTGTATGTGTGAACATACGTGTGGTCATTACCGTCATGTCATATGCCTCGGCATAGTATCTGCCGATAAGATCGGTGCCTATCTTGGATATTGCATAGGGGCTTGCGGGATGGAACGGGCACTCCTCGTTTATGCCTGTTTCGGGCTTCTTTTCGGGGGGTATCTTTCCGAACACCTCAGAGCTTGCGCATACGTGGATAACGGGCTTGTAGCTCTTGTCCTCATCCATGATGAGCCTGAAGGCCTCAAGCAGACGGCATGTGCCCAGGATATTTGTATTGAGCGTATCTATAGGCGCTGTGAAGGATGTCATCGGATAGCTCTGCGCCGCAAGATGGAACACATAATCAGGTCTTATGGTCTTTACCGCGTTTATAAGGGACATCTCATCATTGAGATCTGCATATTCAAAGAACACTCTGTCCTTTTTGTTCACACGGTCGAGCAGATGAGAAACATTGTCAAGCGGGCTGCGCCAGCGGCACACTCCGTATATATCCCAGTCGGTATTCTCAAGCAGATAATCCGCAAGGTGAGAGCCGACCATTCCTGTAATGCCTGTAATAAGAGCCTTTGTCATATTATTTCCCCTCTCTTAATCGGTGATATCATATTGTTCGGGTGTGTAGTGTATTATCTGTGTTCCTGCATTCTCAAAGGAGAACGGAACATAAAGCAGCTTGTCAAGGGCGGCCTTTACAGTCCCCTGCTTTTCCTTGTCTACATAGAACAGCAGGAATCCGCCTCCGCCCGCACCGAGGAGCTTTCCGCCCAGAGCGCCTGCTTCCAGTGCCTTTGAGTACATCTCGTCTATGGAACCCGTGCTGATCTTTGAGCCTGTCTGACGCTTGAGCCTCCAGGTATGGTCGAGCAGTCTGCCGAATTCGTCAAGATCGCCGTGCTTATCCTCAAGTATACCCTCGGCTATATCCACAAGCTCCTTCATCTCCAGGAGCTGACGGGTCTTGTCGGTTATCATCTTTTTGGTATCCGACTGTATCTCCGACGAGAAGCGTGAAAAGCCTGTAAAGAACATCATAAGATTTTCATTGAGCTGTTTCTTTCTGTCGGGATGTATAACTATAGGGCGAAGAACATATCCTTCGCTGTTGAAATCTATCCTGTTGAAGCCGCCGTAGGATGCAGCTATCTGGTCCTGCCAGCCGCCCGCCTCATTGCAGAGTACTCTTTCAAGATGTATCGCATCCTCCGCAAGCTGTCTCTTTCCCACATATTTTCCCTTGAGAGCATAGAACGCATTGAGCATGCCCACAGCAAACGATGAGCTGCTTCCGAGACCTGTCCTTGCGGGCAGATCCGCATCGTAGTTTACTATCAGGTCGCGCATATCAAGCATCTGCATAGCATTGCGCACTGCAGGATGCTCTATCTCCTCCACGGAGCCGACTCTTTCGATCCTTGAGTAAGTCACCTGATTGCGGTGCTCAAAAAATCTCGGCAGATGTCTTACGTTTACGTATACATACTTGTCAAATGTAGTGGATATTACCGCACCGCCGTGTTCCCTGAAGAACTCGGGGATATCGGTGCCTCCCCCGAAGAAAGACATACGAAAAGGTGTTCTTGTAAATATCATTGTACATTTCCTCCGAAAAATCTGTCTTCAAGCATCAGACACCAGCAGTGATATACCGGCAGATGAAGCTCCTGTATCATATACGTCTCCTTCTGCGGTACCTTTACAGCCACATCCGCAGCCGCAGCAAGCTCTCCGCCGCCTGCGCCCGTAAGGCCGATGACCTTTATACCCATCGCTCTTGCAACAACAGTCGCAAGCATGATGTTCTTGCTGTTTCCGCTTGTGCTTATACCGAGGAATACATCTCCGCCCCGTCCGAATCCGAACAGCTGCTGAGCGAATACTCCGAGCCCGTCAACATCGTTTATATATGCTGTGGAAAGCGCCTCATGAGCCACCAGCGGTATCGCCGTCAGCCCTCTCTCCAGATTCTTTGCAAGCTCTGCTCCGCGCACAGGATCTATGGCTTTAAGCTTTTCCGCCATTTCGGGAGTAACGGGGCGGGGTATCTTGAAGCGTTTCATCAGCTCGCCCGCGATATGCTCGCTGTCTGCTGCAGAGCCGCCGTTTCCTGCGATCAGCAGCTTGCCGTTGTTTTCATAACATTCTTCCATCACAAGATATGCATCGATGATATCCTGTCTTACGGGTATGAGAGACGGATATCTTTCCATCAGCAGATCAATGTGCTTTTCAAGACGGGGTTCAAGAGTCTTCATAATCCTTCTTCCTGCTTTCTTCATTTTTCTCAGAAACTGCCTGCAAATTCTTCGAGCGATCTTACTGTCATATCCTGACCGAAATCTCCGCTTCCGATAAGGGCCGTTCTGCAGGCGGCGGCCTGTCCTGCCCTTATATCGTTTTCTCCGTCGCCGATCATCCACGACTGTGACAGATCTATATTCAGATCCTCAGCAGCCTTCAGAAGCATGCCCGGCTTCGGCTTGCGGCATCCGCAGCTTATCTTGAGTTCCTTCACTTCTCCTTCAAAGCCCTTGTCAGGATGATGCGGACAGTAGTATATCGCATCAATATACGCACCCTCGCGTCCGAGGAGCGTTTCCATCTTGTTGTGTATCTCCCGCAGCTGTTCATACGTGACTTCGCCTCTGGCGATCACAGGCTGGTTCGTAACAACGACCGCAAGATATCCCGAATGATTTATCCGCCTTATCGCTTCGGCCGCTCCCGGCAGAAGCTCAAGATCATCTATATTCCTGAGAAAGCCCACGTATTTGTTTATCGTGCCGTCACGGTCCATAAACACAGCCTTCTGCGGTCTGTGCAGGTTCTTTGCAGCCGCACGCCCGCTCCTGACATCATCACATACCGCCCTGTACCTCTCGGGAGTTCCCATATCCTTTACATACTCGGGACTTGAATAGGAGAACATCTTTCCCGTGCCGCACAGTGGCTTGAGTATCTGCCTGTCAAGATCCGCCTTCACGGTCTTTCCGTCACATACCGTACCTATCCTGCTGCCGTCAATGCCCGACATATCGAGCACCTCGGGAGAGAGTACATGTATTCCCGCATTTACGGTATTCCTGTACCATTCGGGGCGGTCATCCTCCTTTGTGAGCCATCTGAGCACCGCATCATCGTCATCGGTAACAAGCACTCCGCTGTCATAGGGATGATCGTTCGGGTGTGTAAACAGCGTCACAAGTCCGCCCTTCTGCCTGTGATACTCCGTAAAGCGGCACAGATCCACATCAAAGAAGGAATCCGCATTGATCAGCAGAAAATCGGATGTCAGCCTGTCCCGCAGCTTAAAAAGCGCACCAGCGTTCCCGAGAGGGGTATCTTCAACGAAATACTCTATACTGACACCGTATGACGAACCGTCTCCGAAATATCCCATGATCATATCAGCCATATGGGATACAGTTATGATTATATCCGTAAAGCCCTGCTTTCTCAGACAGTCTATCTCGTGTTCGAGTATGGGCTTTCCTTCTATTTTTATAAGCGGTTTGGGGATATCTGATGCCACCTGTGCTATCCTTGTGCCCCTGCCGCCTGCCATTATTACTGTTTTCATAGAGTTCCTTACTGCGGAGGATCAAATATATCTATCGTATCAAGGTGCAGTATGCTTTTCAGCAGGGAGTTGTCCATAAGCGTGCTCGATGCTCTCTTCACGACAAAATTATCCATCGTTTCGGAGAGGCTCACCGGCACTATCAGCTCCTGTGATACACCTGTCCTTTCCGCTATCATTCTTCCCACATCATATTTTGAAAGGTCCCTGTCACCGCATATATTCACTACAGGCGGTATATCATCCTTTTCCATCAGCATAACGAGCAGCTTTGCCGCATTCTCAAAGCTCAGCGATGAACGGTAGGAATCCTTGTACATCTCCATCGGCTTGCCCGATTTTATCGTCTCGGCTATTATATCATAGAAATGAGGCTTGCCCGCAAGGCTCGGAGATATCAGGAACGGAAATCTTGCCACATTCCTGCCCGAATGTATCATAAGCGCTTCCGCCGCGCACTTGTTGTGCCCGTAATAATTCACGGGGGCAAGCGCATCATTTTCCCTGAAATGATATCCGTCCACGCTTTCGCCGTATACGCTGTCGGTCGAAGCATAGTATATCTTCTCCGCAAATGTGAATTTGTTCAGGAACTTTGACAGGCACGTGACATTTATATCCCATGCAAGCTCCCTGTTCTTCTCCACCTTGTCCGGATGATGATATGCGGCAAGATATACTACCTTGAGTCCTTTTATATTATACATCTTTTCAGCCAGACTGTCAACAGAATCATCCGACTGTATATCGCACGATACCCAGTGTACCCTGTCACTGTCCTTCATCATTGAAATATCTCTTGACGTTGCGGTGATATCCTCATCCGTAAGCTCTGTAACAGCCTTTGTCACATAGCTGCCAAGATATCCGTTAGCTCCTATTATAAGATACATATTTACTCCTTACCATGCCTTGAAAAGCGGGAAATTCAACAGTGTCGTATGCAGCGACGGCATCACCGACTGCAGCAGTAGCGTCACATAGAGAAATACCCTGAGGTTATTATTGTCACAACCGTTATACCACTTCTTGTCAGCAGGCTGAAGTGCCGTTACGAAAACAAGCGCCGCTATAATGGTCATAAGATAGTTTGAGATCCATCTGCCCCAGTCACAGTCAGTAAATAACGGTGCCAGTGTAACAAGCAGTGACAGGCCTATGGCCGCATACGCAAGCTTTTTTATGATCGTTGTTTCTTTTTTTACAGAACTATACAAAGCATATACATACAGTATCGTCAGGGGCAGAGAGAGCAGGAATACTATCACCGCAACGATCTGCCTGTGTGTATCATTAAGTAAATATGTATTAACAGTATATTCCACTCTGTCAGCAGAATGGCCGAGAAAAACATATTGTATCAGATCTTCAACCGGCTCGACCGTACCGGCAGATCTGGTCTCCACCACAGAACTCATATATTCTACAGAGATATTTGCCGGCGGTTCATACATAAAATTGAACCAGAAGAACATCACAGCCGTTATCCCGAGAGATATCATCATAACAGCAGTATTTCTTACACCATGCCCGTCAGGTCTGATCATCGCCCTGTATACCATCATGATAAAAAGCAGAGGGAACAGTGTACATACAAACACATGATGTATAAGCATAGACAATATACACATCACAGGTATGATGAAAACCATCTTATTGTTTTTGTAAAGAGCCCATATGCATACCAGAGATAAAGCAGTCAGGAACCAGTCGAGCTTCTGTAAATTCGTATAGTTTGTAAGAGAGG
>CACZPE010000117.1 GCA_902782875.1 uncultured Ruminococcus sp.
GAGCAAAGTATTAGCACTCGATATCTTCGAGTGCTAATCAAAGTATATATCAAAACTCCGCCTAATTCAATAGATAACATACGCTTTTTACAAACTTTTCACAAAGCTATCACATTATATCTCCACACAGGGGCAGTATCTCTCTCAGGTCATGTATCTCATAGTCCTGGCCGTAAGATTTACTGTCACTGCTGCGGTTTATCAGCACAGCTGCCGCCCCTGCGGCATGGGCGCAGGCGATATCCTTTTCTTCATCACCGATAAACATCATCTCGGATGTGAGCAGTCCCGCCTTTTCCGCGATCATCTCCAGGCCCCTGCCGCAAGGCTTGCGGTATCCCGTGTCATTTGAAGTGTAAGGGTATGTGATATATCCGAGGAGCGGTGAGATATCCTCAAGCGCATACACGTTATCCATACCGTATGCCACATCGGACAGGGTGCCGATGATGATACCACGGGAGAAAAGCTCAGCCATGATTTCTTCCGCGTCCGCATATATCACGGCTTCATTGCGGAAATATCCGTAGAAGCTCTGCTTTATCCTGTCCGTATTTTCCGACGGTATGCCGCTGCCCGCGAGCATCTCGGAAAATATCGTATCGGAGGAATATTCCCTTTCTCTCGGATTTATCCTTGTGTTATACTTTGCAAGTACCTCCCCGAAGCGGGTATAATCCTGCTCCGAGAATTCCAGCCCCAGTTCTCTGCCAACACTTGCGAATGCAGGGCGGTACAGGGATGACCAGTTGAGCGGTATGGGATAATCCACAAGTGTACCGCCGATATCAAAAATAACTGCTTTTATCATAATACCCCCTCACGATCAAACAGGTTTTCTTGCAAGCTGCAGGTCTATGGTGTCGTATATCGTTACCGTACCGCCGTGATTGTCTATCGCCTTTTCTATATCGGAAAAGAATTCATTTCTCACGCTTTTCTCCATAGCGATATGGTCGGAATAGGTCCCGAGCAGCATACAGTACTGCGCTGCAGTGAATGTTCTTGTCCTGTCAAACAGCGCATACCTGATATCCTCAAAGCCGTATTTTGCAGCAATATCCGCCTGCGCTGCCGCCTGTTCCCGGGAATACTCCGACTGCTCAGCGCGCTTCTTGTTGTAATACGTGTAATAATATCTGTCATAGGCTTTCTGTATATCTTTCCAGAGCTCCGGATCGCCTCTGTCGCCGCCGGGATGGTTTGCAAATCTTGCGAAGGCTCCGCCCTTTCTGAATATGGAAAATACTTTTCTATACCCTTCCTCTTCTGGTATCCAGTGAAATGCCGACGCAGAGTACACAAGATCATACGTATTGTCCGTAAGCTCAGTATCTTCAAATCTGCCGTTTAGGACAGCAAATCCTTCGTATCTGCCGAACTTCTCCCTGCACAGTCTTGTAAAGCCGCTGCCGTATTCCACAGCGAGCACACTGCAGCCAGTTTTCAGTATCGGCTCTGTCGCCTGTCCCCCGCCTATACCGACCTCTACAGCCGAAGATGACCCGTCAAGCGGGATATAGTCTTTTATCATCCCATACAGTTCATCGGGATATCCCGGGCGCATCCTTTCATACAGCTTAGCAGCCGTGTCAAATGTCCATTCAAGGCCTTTCATTGCAGACATGGCACCTCCAATCGGGTACGTCATAAATCAGCTTCTGTTCATATTCTCCGCTATTGTAAGCACATCGCTCTGATGTGCCGCCTGCACGAATTCCTCAAGCTCAGGGCAGGGTATATGCGGTTCAAATGCTCTTTCACGAAACCATGCAGCCTGCACGGGATGCATACCGATATCCCGTGCCGCATAAAGCTCACGCGAGCCTCCGTCACCTACATACAGGCACTCCTCTGCCTTCACTCCGAGCTTGTCGAGCACAGCACGGTATATCGCTGCATCGGGCTTGCATATCCCCTGCTCATAGGATATCGCGGCCGCATCTATAAGCGGAAACAGCGGACAGGCTCTTATCATGTCCCTTTCATCGGAAAACGCATTTGTGATAAGCCCGGTAAGAAATCCCCGCTCCCGAAGCTTCTCCAGCAGATCCACCGAATCGTCAGGCACAGCCGAGAATGTATCGTTCAGAGCCTCCTGCCTTTTTCTCAGGACAAGCTGTATCTTATCCTCAGGGTATTCACCGAAGGCGGCAAGAGCAGTGCGAAGCCCTTCCTCCACAGTGCATCTGCCGATACTTCTGTCATATTCCGTCCTGTGCCACTCTCTTCTGAAATCATTCAGCGGCACTCCCGTATCCGAGGCTATATCCTCGCTGAAATAAGTCCTGCCCTCAAAGAGAGTTACCAGTGTTTCAAACATATCAAAAACAACGGCTTTTATCATAACGCCCTCCGTTATTCGTTAGCTTTATACCTGTACTGTCTCTCAGCATTTAAGCCGCCATTCCTCCATGCCGAGCTCACACAGCCCCGTAGGCTCAAAGCCCACCGAGCCGTACAGATGCTTTGCTGCGGCATTGCCAGGAGCAACGCCTGTGTATACCTCACTCACACCGAATCGTTCCTTCAGAAAGGCTATGCCCTGCCCGAGTGCATCTCTGCCGATGCCCCTGTTCTGATATTTCTTGTCTATAAGGAATTCCCACAGCGTGTAGTATTCCTTTGCCTCATAGTATCCCATCATGATAAAGCCGACTGCGGCATCACCCTCATACACTCCGAAGGGATATGCCGTATCGCTGTATACATACGCCTTTGCAAGCGCCTCCGCCACCGAAATCACAAAGTCTCTCTGATACTCATGCACGTCAAGTGCAATAAGCTCGTCTATATTATCCCTTGTTACCGCTTTCAGTTCTATCATATCCTGCTCCTGTCGCATGAACACTTCATATCTTAAAACATCTACCCGTGAACGGTACTCCGCTCACGGGTATAGTATCTATCTTCTGTCGGCGTGATGTCTGCGCTTGCATTCGTACATCTTCTCGTCGGCAGCCTTCATTGCTGTATCGATATTCTCTCTGTCGGTCACCCTGAGACTTGCATTGCCTATGCTGACACCGAGTTCAAAGGGCTCAGTGCCTGCGGCATTGAACGATGCAGTCTCTGCATTGACTCTGGTGATATAATTATCAGCATCCTCACCGTCGGGAATGACTACTATGAATTCATCCCCGCCGAAGCGTGCGCACACAGAACGTTCGCCCGCAGCACGCCTGATTATATCCGCTGCAAATATGATCGCCCTGTCGCCTGCGTAGTGGCCGAAGGTGTCGTTTATATATTTGAGCCTGTCAAGATCGACAGAGAACAGAGAAAAGTTCACTGTGCCGCTCTCGGTCAGCTCTGTCATGCGCATATAAAAGCCTCTGCGGTTGTATATCCCCGTCATCGGGTCGCGCATATGCATATCCGCTACCTTTGCATAAGCCTTCTGCAGGCGCATCTTGGTCTTGAGCGTCTCAAAGATCTGGTTGGTATTGCTCACCAGTCTCTGTGTGAACAGAAAGCTGAAGCCCTGTGTATTCACAGCGGTCGCGATATATCCCATCATGCCGCCCTGATAGCTGAGGGGCGCAAAAAGCAGTGCGCTGTAGTCATCGAATATATCATCAAGACCGGGAAGAAGTTCATCGGGCGCGAGAGGCACATCGAATACATACGTTTCCTCATACTGCTCGTTTTCCTTATTCCTGCAGTGCATGATCATCTTCATCCCGTTGTCCTCGGGGATCTCATCTTCGTCCTCGTCAACATCGCAGAGGAGCTTTGTATCAAGGCAGCACCATGTGGGGCATTCGCAGAACTGCGGTATCAGCCGTGCAAGCTGGTCGTAGCTGTTGAGCTCACCTGTATGGGCGCTGTACTCAAACATCCTGCGCTCATGTCTCTCGGAATTCTTTCTGACAAGATAGAGCTCGAGGAGCTTGTTTACCTTGTCGCCCTCATCTATCGACATACATCCGCAGGACTGTGATATCCTGAGAGAATACGGTATAACCGTCAGTCTTTCGGACGGCTTTTCATTGTTGATCAGCTTTTCGAGAAGATCAAAGGCATTTTGCGACATACCCTCAAGATCGATCGCAGCAGTTGTGAGACGGGGGAATGTATACTTTTCCTCCTCAATGCCGTCAAAGCCGTTGACGATAATATCTCTCGGCACATCCACCTTTTTCTGTCTGAGATAATTGCAAACCGTCATTGCCTCTGTGTCATTGACGCAGAGTATCGCATCAGGCGGCTCAAGCCCGCTGTTGTAAAATTTGTCGAGCACCTCGATGGTCGGATTTTCCCAGAACTGGCCGTAGCCGAACCTTTCGGGCTCAAATTTCCTGCCGTTGTCCTTCAACACCTTTTTGAATACATTCAGCCTCTCTTCAGAGAAGCTGTTGTTCTCCATACCGCCTATGAAGTTTATGCGCTTTGGTTTATGCACCTCGACCATGTGCCTCATCAGCTGTTCAAACGCTCCGCCGTAATCAAAGGTTATGCTAACGCAGTCGGGCACATCCCTGTCCACACAGACAAACGGAAGCCCCGAAGCCTTGGCATCCCTGAGGACCATTTCCCACACGCTGTCGCTCTTTATACTCTCTGGCATAAGGATAAGGCCGTCGAGCACGGGCATATTGATGAGTCTGAATATATCTATATCCGCAGGTGAATACTCTATACCGTAGTATGTGAAATTCGTTATAACTATTATCCTGTAATCTCTGGACTCAGCTTCTTTTATCAGTGCCTGCATCGTATTCTGAGCGCCTGTGTCGTGTATGCTCGCACAAACGATGCCTATCACCTTATGCTTTTTCATATATCCGGATCACCTCAGATGTATATGGATCAATGTATATTCCTTCTGTGTATGCCTGATACCGCGTGGTGTTCTTCGTAAAAACGCCGAGGGTATTACAGCTGTCATAATAATTCTGTTATTTATAACACATATTTGTTGATTTTGCCTATATATTCTGATTATACACGAAAACTCCCGGTTTGTCAACTAAAAAATCACTTCCGCCGCGAAGCGGAAGTGATATGCTGTTAATCCGGATTATCACGAAAGAGCCTTGAGCTCGGAATCCACCTCATCTACGAGCATGGTGACAACGTCGTTTATCTCTTCCCTGTTGGTAGCCCATTCCACACCGTGAAGAGAAGCTCTGAGGCTTACTGTATCGCCGCCGTCGGTAGTGAGTGATGCCACATCGGTAGATACGCCGGTAGCAAGCTCAACAACGGGATTTTCTTCAGCAAGCTTGTTTATCTCCTTGTTTATGGCAACAAGCTCCTCAGACCAGTGGAAATCCTCCATTGCCTTAGCATCGCTTATGGCAACGGCATCATCGTTGGTATTTGCAAAGCGTGTGCACTGAGCGAGCAGAGCAACGCCCTGCGGATTGCCCGCGCCCTTGCATATTACCCATCCGTCAAGCACCGCAGACTGCCATGCGCGGTCGGCATCGGCAGCGTTGGGCACAGGTGCAAGGCCCAGCTTATCGGGCGGTATCTTTGTGGACCAGGTCTCGGGGTCTGCCTGCACAGCCCATGAGCCTACTATATAGAAGAGCTCCTTGCCCTCGCCCATGAACTGCGGCTGCTCGGCCCAGTCAAATATCTCTCTGTTGATTACGAGATCATTTGAGTAAAGGTCATACATGAAATTCTGCGATTTCTCTATATCCTCGCTCATGAGATTTACTCTGAGGGAGCCGTTGACAGACTCTACAGCCGGAACGCCGCAGGAAAGCGAAAGCGCTCTCTCGGCCCAGTAGCCGTCAAGGCCGTACTGCTCGGAGTCAGCATCAACGAACTGCACCAGCATTTCCTTGAAGGTGTCCCAGTTCCAGTTGCCCTCCTTGTAGAGCTCCCAGGGATCGTCAAAGTTGTTTGCCTCGATGGTATCCTTGTTGTATATTACCACCTGCTCTGCACTTACGCTGTTTACCAGCTCATAGTGCTTCCCGTTGAAGTTGTACTTCTCCATGGCCTCGGCAACGCCTGCCCACAGAGGATCGCTCATATCGATATAATCATCCACAGGCTGGAACATGCCGCTGACAACGCCCTTGGGAAGAGCGAACTGATCGCAGGGGAAGAAGTCTATACCCTCTCCGCCGAGTACATATGTGGAAAGGTCGGAGTATCTGGTATTCCATGTGGTGGGATAATACTGTATCTCGCCGCCGTACTTGGTCCTGAATACATTGAGGTTTACAGACTCGGAAGCACCGCTTGCGGTATTCGGATTGAGATCGTAGTGGGCAAGCCACTTTACGGTCTTGTTCTCAAGCTCTATATCAGGCAGCACGGAATCAGCAGCCTCATCGAGAGTCATCTGGCTTTCTTCGGCAAGTGTGGCGGTATTCACCTCAACAGTCACCTGGGTGGTGGTAGCGGCTGTAGTGGTCTCTGCAGCAGTTGTTTCGCCGGTTGTGCCGCCCGATGAGGACGAGCACGAAGCAAAGCTCATAGCAACCGCAAGTGCGGATATCCCTGCGAGTGTTCTTCTTATCTTCTCCATACTTCATTACCTCCTGTTATTCCATCGTCTTTATCTGCTCATCAGCTTCCTTTACGAGCATATCAACAACCTCGCCTATCTCCTCGCGGTTAGTGGACCAGGGTATACCGTGGAAAGCCGCCCTGAGGCCTATGGTAGAGCCGCCGTCGGTCGTCAGCGAAGCTACATCCGTAGATACTCCCGTTGCAAGGTCTACTACGGGATAATCATTAGCAAGCTTGTTTATTTCCTTGTTGGTCTCTATGAGATGATCGGTCCAGCCGTAATCATCCCTGAGCTTCTGCTCGCCTATCGCATTTGCTTCCTCATCAGTGCCGGCGAGTATCACGCACTCACTGTAAAGTGCAACGCCCATGGGATTGTCGGCACCCTTGCACAGGCACCAGCCGTTAACGGTAGCAGACTGATACGGATCTGAGCCTGCAGGCGACGGTACGGGCACCATGCGCAGGTCATCGGGAGCGATGCCTGTAGCCCACACCTCGGGATTTGACTGTATATCCCATGCGCCTATGATGTTGAAAAGCTCCTTGCCCTCGCCCATGAACTGAGGCTGTATATTCCAGTCATAGAGTCCCAGATCGAGCACGAGCCCCTTCTGATTCAGGTCGTACTGGAAATCCATGGCCTTTTCTATAGTGGGATCGAGCACATTTGTCTTGAGCGAGCCGCTTTCATCGGTAGTTACAAAGGGTACGCCCGCTGACAGGAACAGTGCCTTCTCATTGAACCAGTTGTCAAGGCCTACATGCTCATCAGGATCTGCTTCGATGAATTCTATGAGAAGTCTCTCAAAGCTGTCCCAGTTCCAGTCTCCGTCCTTCCAGAGCTCATAAGGGTCATCAAGGCCGTTTTCGTCGATAGTCTTTGCAGAATAGAAGCATACCTGCTCTGCGGTTATACCCGTAACGAACTGGTAATGCTTGCCGTTGAAGTTGAATATCTCCATACCCTCTGATACATTCGACCAGAGCTCGTCATTCACATCTATATAATCGTCTATGGGCTGGAACATGCCGCTTATGATACCCTTAGGGAGTGCTGCGGTATCTGCGGGGAAGAAGTCTATACCCTCTCCGCCGAGCACATATGTGGACAGATCGGCATACCTTGTATTCCATGTGGTGGGATAGTACTTTATCTCGCCGCCGTACTTTGTCCTGAACATATTCAGTTCCACCGATTCAGAGCCGCCCTGGGAGGTATTAGGGTTGATATCATAGTGGGCAAGCCACTTGATCGTCTTGTTCTCAAGCTCGATATCGCGCAGCTTGTTGGTGACATCATCGAGGGTGGCCTGATCCTCCTCATCGAGCACGGCGGTATTGAGTTCCACTGTGGCGGCAGTGGTGGTGGTCACTGTGGTAGTTTCCGTGGGTGCGGCAGTCTCTGTAGTGCTGCAGGATGTGAGACCCGCTGTCAGCACTATGGCCGACAGTCCTGCAAGTGTTCTTCTGATGTTCATATCTTTTTCCTTTCTCCAAAAGCTTTCTCATACGTACATACAATCTACAGTGTAATCGTTTGCATTAGTGTAATCGTTTGCACTGCTCTCTGCCTTGATTTTATCATTATTTTTACCATAA
>CACZPE010000118.1 GCA_902782875.1 uncultured Ruminococcus sp.
AGATGATTGCCGATATATTCCATACAGTGTATCACCTGCTTTGAATATACATTTGCCTTTTTAGCGGAAATGACCTGCTTAGTGTAATACTCTATCATTTCCATATGAAGATCATACTGTTCATCAAGAGTTTCAGCTGTATCGCATCTTCTGATAAATATATCACTGGCATTGTATGCTTTTTCGGGATCCATTCCGCCCTCTATAGCAAAACGTGTACAAAGAGTGGCATGACATATATTCAGATATCTCATGTTTTTTACCGGATCATCAGACAGATGACCTATCCCGTCTGAGTATATCATTCTTCTCGATTCTTCGACAGCGTTCATGTCGCCGTTTTTCAGCATTTCAAACTGCCGCATATCATCATCATATCTGTGATGATGAAAACTGTTTTCACGGTTTACAAATTCAAGATAGGCAACACGTTTATCCATTGTTTCATTCATAAAATACCACCCATAATAATATTAGCACATTTCGTTGAAACAGTCAAGATATATGACTAAAAACCAATATATGTGCTGTACTTATACGCAATTTTATAGTATAATGTGTATCAGAAAGAGGCGATACTATGAAAAATACAACTAATATGACTGAGGGAAATATCCTCAGAAACCTCATATATTTTGCGATACCCGTGCTGATAGGCAATATCTTTCAGCAGCTATATAATATTGCCGACACAGCTATAATCGGCAATATCCTCGGTGACAACGCTCTTGCGGCGGTGGGTGCATCCGCACCTGTGTATGGTCTGATGATAGGCTTTGCGGGCGGCCTAACAAATGGTTTTGCTGTCATCATCGCAAGATATTTCGGCGCAGGCAACGAGCGAGAGATGAAGAGATCTGTTGCTCTTGTCTATATCCTCTCCGCTGCTATCGCATTTGTGATGACTGTCTCAAGCGTTATTGCCCTGCACCCTCTTATGATGGTGCTGAAAACTCCCGGTGAGATCATAGCAGATACCGAAAGCTATATGCGTATTATCATACTGTTCTCGACTCTGACGATCGCTTATAATATGCTCGCAGGAATGATGAGGGCTATCGGCAACAGCAAAGCTCCGCTGTATTTCCTGATTATCAGCACATTTGTGAATATCGGACTTGACTTTCTGTTCGTCAAAGGCTTTGATATGGGCGTTGCAGGTGCTGCTTATGCAACTGTGATCTCCCAGGGCATATCTGTTGTGCTGTGCTTTATCTACGCTATGAAGAAATGCGATTTCCTTATATTCCGCAAATCGGAACTTGTTTTCGACAAGGCTCTGCTCGGTGATCTCACAAGCACGGGACTTTCAATGGGATTAATGTACGCTATCGTTTCCGTAGGTTCTGTTATACTCCAAAGTGCGGTCAACAGCTTTGGTACAGCTACAATAACCGCACATACCGCCGCAAGGAAGATCGATGATATATTCATGCTGCCCCTTGCAACAATATCTCTTGCTGCCTCTACATTTGCAAGCCAGAACTACGGCGCAGGGAAAATAGACCGCGTAAAGCAGGGCATCAAGTGCAGTATCATCATCGCAGAGATATGGAGTGCTTTCTCAGTTGCTGTTGCAGTTATATTCCGCAGACCTCTTGTGCAGGCACTCACGGGAACGACCGATGAAGCCGTGATCGCTGCCGCTTCAAAGTATATCATCATCAATATCAGCTTTTTCTTTGTACTGAGCGTTCTGCTGGTACTCAGGAGCAGCCTGCAGGGTGTTGGCAGAAAGCTCGTTCCCGTATCGGGTAGTATTGTGGAGTTCCTGTTGAAAATTGTCGCAGTATCCGTTCTTGCTCCTAAGCTCGGATACATGGGCATCTGTATCTGTGAACCTATGATATGGGTAGCCTGTGCAGGGATCGTGCTTGCAGATTACAACGTATTTATGCGTAAAACCAAGGTTTGCAGACTTGACAGCATAAAGCCTGTTATGGTATGATATTACATAAGTGAATCATACATACGAAGGGGCTACGTTACCATGGCAGCAATAAAGCTGATAAGAATGGCAGAACATGATCATAACAAGATAAAACAGCTATATACCGAGGCTTTTCCTGCCGATGAACGTGCGCCATACTGGCTGCTGAAAAGGCGAGCTAAACAGGGCAAAGCAGATTTCTTTGAACTTGCCGACGGTGATGTAAAGGTCGGCATGGCGTATGTTGTAACATGAGTCTATCCCAAATCTTACTTCTTTCTTCTGATGCAGAAATCACATTTATCGAAGCCCTTCCCGATAGTGCCTGCTCTGACGAACTCAAGCCCCGGAAGATCACCGTA
>CACZPE010000119.1 GCA_902782875.1 uncultured Ruminococcus sp.
ATCCACGGTCCTGTCATCGCCGTAGAAATCATATCCCCATACCTCTTCAAGGAGCTTTTCCCTTGAGAGCGCTATACCCTTGTTTCTTACCATATAGAAGAGAAGATCGTATTCCTTGGGGGTAAGGGAAGCGGGAGTGCCGTCTACGAGCACCTCTCTGCCCGTCATATCTATCTCGAGGCCCTCAAACTTCACGGTCTGCCTGTTGTCGGTCTCCTCGGCAGCACCTGTGCGCTTGATCACCGCACGCATCCTCGCCAGGAGCTCCTTCGGGGAGAAGGGCTTGGTCACATAGTCATCCACGCCCAGCTCAAAACCGAAGAGCTTGTCGTATTCCTCGCCCCTTGCAGACAGCATGATAACAGGTATCTGCTTTGTCTTGCGTATCTCCTTCACGGCGGAATAGCCGTCGAGTCTGGGCATCATGATATCCATGATGATAAGGTCATAGTCGTCGCTGCGGCACATCTCCACCGCCTGCATGCCGTCCTCTGCCTCAAAGGTCTCATACCCCTCGAACTTGGCATATTCGCTTATAACATTGCGGATATTCTTCTCATCATCCACGATAAGTACTTTTTTCACGGTAAAAGCTCCTTTCATCAGATACGATCAGATTATATAGAACCAGCTGTCATCAGGTTCAATATCCGAGAGCTCCACCGATTTCTTCTTTCCGTAGTTCACGGTAAGCTCCTGATTCTTTATGCTGACCCTTGCACCGGGCTGTATGGACGATGTGATGAACGCGTTGCCGCCTATCACCACGTCGTGGCCTATCACGGTCTCACCGCCGAGTATGGACGCTCCCGAATATATCGTGACATTGTCCTCGATGGTGGGGTGACGCTTCACATTTTTCAGCGACTGGCCGCCTCTTGTGGAAAGCGCACCCAGAGTAACACCCTGGTATACCTTCACGTTGTCGCCGATGACCGTTGTCTCACCGACTACTATGCCCGTGCCGTGGTCGATGAAGAAGTATTTGCCTATGGTAGCACCGGGGTGTATATCAACTCCCGTGACGCTGTGGGCATACTCAGTCATTATTCTCGGTATCAGCGGCACGCCGAGGGTGAAAAGCTCGTGGGCGAGCCTGTATACCATAATGGCATAGAGTCCCGGATAGGAATAGATTATCTCATCCTTGTTGAATGCGGCAGGGTCGCCGTCAAAGGATGCCTGCACATCGGTCTCGATATATTCCCTGATCCTGGGTATCGTTGCAAGATATTCAAGTGCCAGCTTCTTGGCGCATTCCTCTGCATCGCTGCCCTGCAGGCATTCGCAGCCGGGTATATACCTGAGCACTATCGTTATCTGCCGGATGAGATTGTAGAGCACATCCTCAAGCTGCATGGTGATATTGTTCCTGACGGTATACACCTTGTAGTTCTTGTTCTTGAAGTACCCGGGGAACACGATATTCCTCAGCTGCTCAATCATTCTGACTATAACATCCTTGTCGGGCTGCACGAAGCCGTCATAGCGGTTTATATCCCTGTCGCTGTCATAATCGGAGAGTATATCCTCCACAAGAACATTCAGCTTTTCCTCAAGCTGCTTGTCTATCCTGTTATCAAACATCTGCAAGACCTCACTCTGCTTTTTCCGCAGTTTCTACAGTTGTATCTATACCGTTGATCTTAAGGTTGGGGTCGTCAAGGTCGATTATCAGGCACTTTCTGCCCTGTATCACAGAGGTGCGGACCTTGTCTACTGCATCTCTGCCTATATTCACGGTTATTGCCTCAGCCGAGAGGACTGTCTTGGTCTCCACAAGGTTGGTGGCCTTGAGGGGGAATTCCCCGACTATCCTTGAGTATACGTCCTCCACCGCTTCAAGCCTCTCATCGCTCACACCTGCATCGGCAAGTATGTTCTTGAGTCTCGGGCTGTCTATGACGGTGGGTTCGGTCTCGTTCTTGTTCTGGGCTATGATATCGACGATTATGTCGTTCACCTGCGTTATGACGGTATAGTCAAGCTCATCGCCGCACACATTGGAGAGCACCGCCCTGAAGCGCTCCTTCTCGCCCTCTGCGGTATAGCTGAAGGTACAGTCGAGCACATCCTCAACTATGGAAAGATTGGGCTTTTTGGGGCTTCTGGTGTAGTATATCACCGAGTTCACATCCGCGCTCCTGTCGGAGAACACGGGGAAGAGTATGCCGTCCTGGGGCGCTCTGGATATTATCATCTCGGTATTTGCCTTTTTGTATATGCCCTCTCTCTGCCTGTCGTAGAAAAGGCCGTCATCGCCTGTATTCGCGGGGCAGAGTGCGGTGATCATGAAGTTGTAGTCGGTATCCGCATCATCGAGCTTATCGTCGTTCTTGTCCTTTTTGAGCACGGTATACGAGCATAATCCCGCGATTATGGTATACGCAGTGCCTATGGCCGCATTCTCGGATATTCTGGAGATAAGGGCGTTATTCGCCTCTTCATCCTCGAACTTGCCCTTGAGCGCCTGATAGAGGGTATACTGCGCTCCGCCCTCTTCATATGACTCATTGGGGAATGCATATTCGGTAAGGTTTTTGCCAAGGCTGCCGCCCAGGGCCTTTTTCAGCGTCTCCATAACAACGCTGCATTCATCCTCGTCCATGAGCACATAGCTCTTTACCTCGCTGCACGCGATGTTCTTCTCGCCGTCTATAAAGGCATAGAGCACCTTGTTCAGCGTAAACAGCCCCGATTCGGCTGTGAAATTCTTCTTGATCTCTCCGAGTTCCTTTTTGTTCATTGTTATTCTCCTGTACTTCTCAGGGATATCCGCCCTGTTTCTTATCTATTCAGTATATCACAACACAACCCAAAAGTCAACCGCGAGGTCGGCAGTGCCGACAGCCGCCTCGCAGATGTGTTTAACGAGGACGTATTTATTTGCAGCTCGGTACCGTTCGTTTGTTGATGATATTTTTACATAAAAGGCTGAGCCTGCACCCTCTTCGGCCGGTACGACCGGCAGCGATTTCGTTGATTCATTTTATAGGGACGGATGTATTTGCGGCTCGGTACCTTTTGTTTGAGGAGTGACCCTTCCACCGTGCTGCGCACGGTCCCCCTCCCCTTTCAGGGGAGGTAATGACGCTCTGATTTGTTTGATGTAGCCATTTATTCAGCTAAACTCATATAAGCATATCAAATGAAATCAATTTTATAGACTAATAAGATAGGGTAAACCTCCCCTGAAAGGGAAGTCCTCATTGCTACGCAAAGAGGGGGACCATCGCCTGCGGCGATGGTGGAAGGGTCTTCCCTACAAACCAATATGACCTGACCACCTTCATCAGTTACATACAACCACATAGGAAAGGGATCAATTGCTAATTGCTAATTCTTCTAAGCCCTAAAAAATACTTGACAAATCCGCACATATATGCTATTATACTTTCATATCCAGATGATATGAGGTGAAAAGATGAGAAGATAAGCTGCTTTTGAAAACATTGATATCAGATTACGGTATGAGTATGCTCATGCTGTGCTGTCGTGTTGCCAAAAGTGGATTATGTTCTCATATTCCTCTTTTATATACAGAGGGGCTATCTGCGCCCTCTTTACAGGTATGAGTACATAACGGAGCTGTCGGCATGCGCAGCTCCGTTTTTGCATACCCTTAAAAAGGAGAGGATAACTATGTCACAGATCAGTGTGAACAGACTTACATACAGCTATGAAGGCAGCGCGGACAATGTATTCGAGGATATATCCTTTGCGGTGGACAGTGACTGGAAGCTGGGCTTTATCGGCCGCAACGGCAAGGGCAAGACCACGCTGCTGCATCTGCTTGAGGGAAGGTACGGCTATACAGGCTCTATAGACAAGAGCGTGAGATGCGAGTACTTTCCCTATGATATGACGG
>CACZPE010000120.1 GCA_902782875.1 uncultured Ruminococcus sp.
GCTTTTTCTCATAGAGCATTTTCATAACAGATGGTGTCTCTTCCTTTTTGGGAGGTATCAGCATACCTTCTTCAAGTGCAGCCCATGCCCAGAATTCGGCACCGTTTTCTCTGCACCAGTTTACAAGACCATTTTTTTCCCATTCCCTGTTTATTATGCTGTAATGATTCTGCACTCCGTAGAGGGGGATATTATAGAGATCAAGTATCTCTTTGGCTTTATGACACTCTTCCGTATTGAAATTTGAAACCCCTATGTTTCCTATCTTTTTGTCATCAAGCAGAAGCTCAGCCATTTCAGACAGATTATCATGTATATCGTTCGGAAGATGAAGCCAGTATATATCTATCTTGTCACGTCCGAGAGCACTGAGTGACTTTTCAACAGCTTTACGTACATTTCCGTATCTGTATTTTGAAACAGGCGTATATTTGTCCGAAATCACAGCTTTTTCGGAAACGTATTTGCCTATCAGCTTCTCAGCCTCACCAAGGCCGTAGTCAGGTGCTGTATCAAATATAAGATCATATTTTACCGCACGTGCGGCAGTTACAGCTATTGTTCTTTCATCCACACTATGTCCTCTGAGTACAGTTGCATATGTCCTGCTGCCCCATGAATTTGTGCCTATCACTGCTTTCATACAGATCCTCCTGATATACATAATGCGTAAAATTTCTGGAATTTTACGCATTTAGTTCTATTAATAGTCCTGATCGTCGGATTTTTCAAAGACCTCGTATTCATCCCATATCTTTTCGAGATGTTCAAAATTATTCGCTACATAATCCTGTTTCCTGAGTCCTACTGCACTGATAAGAGCATTAATAAGACTCATGGGAGCTACCAGAGAATCCGCAAACGAGGACATATCACTGTGCGCAAGAAGCAGATGGTCTGCATATTTTGCCAAAGGTGAGGATTTACTGTCAGTTATTGCTATAACCTTTGCACCGTTCTCATGAGCATATCTGAACGCTTTTACTGTATGCTTTGAGTATCTCGGGAAGGATACGCCGATCATTATGTCTCCTTCTCCTATGTTCAGTATCTGCTCAAACATCTCACTTGTACTTGTGGTATGTACAATCTTGCAGTTATCTACCATTATATTGAAATAGAAAACAATAAATCTTGCCAGTACAGCTGCAGAACGGGCGCCGATAACGTAAATGCTCTTTGCTTCAGAGAGCTCATCAACCGTGCTGTAGAAATCGTCTTTATCGATCTCTTCAAGAGTTTTCCTGATCTGCTCCATATCAAAATTCAGAACACGGGACAGAACATCTTCGCCTGAAAGATGATCGCTCATAACATCCATACGCTGTATTGCTGTAAGGCGGTTGCTGGTAAATCCCTTAATTGCCTTCTGCATTTCAGGATATCCTTCAAAACCGAGTTCAGTTGCAAAGCGTACAACAGTAGATTCACTGACTCCTACGCTCTTACCGAGTTTGGACGCAGTCATGAATGCTGCTTTGTCATAGTGTTCAAGGATATAGTCTGCGATCTTCTTGTGACCCTTTGACATATCAGGTCTGTTGTTCTCAAGCAATGCAAGAAGATTCTGAGGTTGATCGTTCTGCATTTTTTATGCCTCCTGTACTTTATTATGTTACAGTGAATTATTTCATCAGGGATTTTTTCAGCTCCGACAGCTGCTTTCTTCGCATAACAGTATTTTCTTTATCAGTAATATATTTTTCTCCCGACCATATCAGAACATCTCCCACTTGACAGTTGTCTATTTCTGAAATATCTGCAGTGACGAGATTTTCATCATCATATATATATGCTTTGCTGCCGGTTATACGTTCGAGTACAAGCATTATTTTATACCGATCCTTGCCCATTTTTCAGATACGCCTTTGTAGGCATCACCTTTTTTCCTCACAAAGGGGAGTATTCCGAAGGAGAATATGATATTATGATATAGTCTCTGAAAAACATGTCTGCGTTTTTTAGAAATATCATCATACAGTCTGTCAGTCTTTGAAAAGATAATATCAGTATTACCCGGATCAGAGCCGAACGGAGCATTCAGAACAATCCTGCTGCTGACAAGCGCTCCTGAATATACCATAAGATCATTCAGTATCTTTGATGTGGTATTGCTGCCGTAATTCTCGCCTGTAGCAACTGTCACAGCATATTTCCCATAAAGCAGCTGTTCGATCACAAAATGGCCTCTGTCTATAAACAGCTTCAGTATGCCTGAAACATTTGATGCATAGGTAGGAGAGCCTATCACTATACCGTCACATGATGCTATCTCTTCTGAAAGTCTTTCCGCATCATCGTTAAATATACATCTGCCCTTTCTGTAGCATGAACAGCATCCTGTACACTGCTTCATATCCAGATCCGAAAGATCGAAATATGATACCGCTGCGCCGCGGTCAATAAGCCGCTTTTCAGCTGTATGAAGTATCTTTGATGTCAGACCGTTTTTTCTGGGACTTCCGTTTATAACGATTATCTTCATAATGCCCTCAATCATCAACTGTTATTTTTCCTTCTTGACATACAGTTTTTTGCCGTCTGAATATACCGAGATATCACCGCATTCATCCGTGCGGTATATCCTGTCGGTGTATCTGGTGATACGATTTACAGCTTCATCAGACGGATGTCCGTACTCGTTGTCTTTTCCGCAGGAAATAACTGCAAGAGCAGGGGACACATGCTTAAGAAAAAGTCTGCCGGATGAAGCCGATGAACCGTGATGACCGACTTTAAGTGCTGTAACGTCTATATCCGTTCCCGAATTGACCAGAGCTTCCTCTGCTTTTTCAGTCATATCTCCGGTAAAGAGCCATGATATATTACCGTAATCAAGCCTTGTACAAACCGAATAATCATTCAGATCATCAAATACCGAATCGGGAAGAGGGGAGAGCACAGATAAAGTAACAGGAATACCATCTATCTCAGTGAGTTTATATACATATCCCGCCTTTGCTGCTGTAAGTCTGATGTTCTTTTTCTCTGCAGTCATAAGAAGCCGCTCATATGCTTTTGTTGAAGGTATCAGCTCATCAGGCGCATCGGGGATTATTATGAAACCTGCGCCGTATTTATCTATTATCTCAGACATACCGCCCATATGATCAGTATGCTGATGAGTGATGATCACCATATCCAGAGCTTTTATGCCGCGATAATGAAGAAAGTCTTCTACTTCCGCAAAGTGTTCATATTCTCCGGAATCTATAAGTACAGTCTTTTCTCCCGCTTCAATCACTATACAGTCGCCCTGACCTATATCCACAGCTGTAACACAAAACTTACGCGCTTTTTCGGGAAGATCTGTCAGCGGTGCAACAGGAGTTACCTCATTATCATCGATCAGTCTGAAAAACAATTCTATCTGTCTGACTGTGATGACATTCGTTTCAACCAGTCCTGCAAGAAGAACACCTGAAACCAGTATCAGAACAAGCAGTATCCGCGGTATCTTTTTAAGGACTTCAAAAAGCTTATTCTCTTTGTCAGCTTTCTTCATCAACAGGCTCCTGAACAGTATCAGACGGTTGATTCATAGCCATATAAGACTCTCTGGTGACAAGTACCTGACGAGGCTTTGCACCTTCACTGGGGCCGACAATCCCCATATCCTGAAGCTCATCCATTATACGCGCTGCTCGTGCATATCCCAGCTTAAGCTTGCGCTGGAAATATGAAACGCTGACACCCGCTGATCCAGCATCTATGGCACATTCTATAGCTCTGTCGATAACATCGTCATCAGAGCCTTCATAGGTCTTGCCATTGTCGGCAGGCTTTTCGCTTTTTGTCTGAGGCACATTATCTTCGACTGCTTTTATGATATTTTCATCGTATATAACATTGCCCGCACCGTTTTTGATAAAATCAACAACCGATGCCACTTCCTTGGATGAAGTAAAGCTGTTCTGAACTCTCAGAGGCTTTGCTGCTCCTGTAGGGAAATACAGCAGGTCGCCGTTTCCGAGGAGCTTCTCCGCTCCCACTTCATCGAGTATTGTTCTGGAATCCACTCCTGAAGCAACACGAAGTGCTATACGTGAAGGAATATTAGACTTTA
>CACZPE010000121.1 GCA_902782875.1 uncultured Ruminococcus sp.
AGGCCCTCAACATCGTCATAAAACTGCAGTACGTAAACGGACGGCCTGTCGCAAAGCTCTCTGACACTCCCGGCAAGGCTATGTGCCGCGATGCGGAATACCTCGAGTATCTCAGACGCTCTGTCGATTTCAGACTCAAGAGAGAAGCAGACAGGCAGAAGTAAGAACCAAATCGCATCATCGTCCGGAATGTCATCTATCAGATCAATGATGCTCTTAATACAGAATACAGAGGTGAGACAATATGATAGCGATCCATTTCGGACATCTTTGTTTTAATAAACCGTCCGGCGAACAAAGTATCCTGGGCGTTGTCGCTTCAAAAAAGGATTATCCCTCAATGGACAGCTTTGTCACCTATGCATTGAAGTATTTGGAATCACATAAAGATTTTTGCGATAATTGGTCTGAGATGTACAAAAACAGAGTATATTCACCGATTGACGAAAATGAAAAGAAGTGGATGAAATCAAGGCTGGAGGAAATGAATCAACGTATCTGTATTGCATATGATCCGATCATAAGTGCAGTATATATAATTCCGCCGGAATGGAATGATATTACAATAGGTGTGGAAACGCAATCAGAATATATTTTTTTCCAATGGGGAACTTCAGCTTGAATTCTGATTTATTTTGCAGGTGAACATAGGCGATGACAATGTCAAACATGATATGCTTTAACTGCAAATCGGATAAGGACTATCTGAAAGATGTCCTGAATATGTCAAACGGCACCACCTCCGTGTTTATCAATGTTCTGTTTCTCAGTGGCGGAAGATATATGATGCCTATAAGTATTCATGGGTTTCAGGTGTGTAATGATCAAAGGAGTATTATATGCTTTTTTTCAAGAAAAAACCGAACAATGTTCAAAGTGAACCGGCAACAAATAAGATCAGTCTGCATACAGAAGTACGTGATGAAGTATTCGGCAGGCTCATATATATCGGTGTCGGCTTATGGAAAGGCTTTATCGAGACTGAGCTGTTCGGGATAAAAAGCACTGTAACAGTACTTATCTATACTGAAGAGGATGAAGGTGAGTATGTCGAGCCGGAACAGCAGCAATCCTTCCGGGAGTATCTTTCCCGAAAGAAAGAAATTGATCCGATTATCGAATCGGAACTCAGACGTGGATATGATCTGGATGATAACTTTGTCCTGAGCGACAGATTTGTATTTGACAGTATACATATCCATTCTGGCGGAGACTTCGGGTTTTCTTTTACAGACAACAATGCAACAGAAGGCTTTTCAAACAGGAACGTAATTGTCTGCGTGATGCCCGAAGTATCATATTTCGGGGATGAAGATGATTACGTCTGACGGATGCTTACCTGATAAATGAGGACAGCATATTCTTCGATAGAAAGTATCGGTCTGCGCACTGAAGCAAGGTAGTACAGATATCCTTTCAACAGCTCTTTTTCACGACTGAAGTAAAAATATAAGGCCTGCAAAGCGAATATACTTTGCAGGCCTTTTTGTATTATTCCGGGCGTTTTCCAGTCAGGTAATATACCGCAAGCGCTGTCCTGTGAGACAGCCCCGCCTTTGTGAGTATATTGGTGATGTAGTTCTTTACAGTACCCTTTGATATATAAAGATGCTCTGAGATCTCTTCGTTTGAAAGACCCTCTGCGACAGCCTTTATTATCTCAAGCTCACGCGCAGTGAATTCGCTTTCGTCAAAGCCGTCTGATTTTATATCGGTGTTTCTGGTCAGGTTTTCGAGTATCCTGCCCTCCATGACTCCCGTGCCGTGATAGACGGATTTGATCATCTGTTTGAGATGTTCGGGAGTGTGGTTCTTGATAAGATATCCCTTTGCTCCGTTTTTCAGTGCGGCCTGTACCAGGTCGTCCTCGTCAAATGTGGTGAGTATCAGCACCTTGCCGAGATCATGCTCGGTGATGTACTTTGTTGCCTCTATCCCGTCCATCACAGGCATCTGGATATCCATAAGAAATATATCCGGTCGTTCCTTTTCAGCTGTTTCTATAGCCTCTCTGCCGTTTGATACTGCAGCTATGACATCAAAATCATCATCCACATCGAGTATAATCTTCATTCCGTCCCTGACAAAATCGCTGTCATCGGCAATGAGTACCTTTATCTTATCCATTATTTCACCTCATTAAAAGGGAGCAGCATATTTACTGTAAATCCGTTTTCAGTCTCAAGGTCAAGCACGCCGTTTATCTGTCTTATTCTGCGGCGCATTCCGGATATGCCCATGCCGTCTGTCATATCATGGCATCCTATCCCGTTGTCGGAAACGCTGCATCTTATGACTTTGTTCATAACAACTATTGTTATGCATATCTTTGTGCATCTGGAGTATTTGAGAGAATTCGAAACTGCCTCAAAACAATTGTCAAGTATCACTTCAAG
>CACZPE010000122.1 GCA_902782875.1 uncultured Ruminococcus sp.
AAAAGAAGCTATGTCAAGGGGCTTGTGGTCAACCGCTTCAGAGGGGATATATCCCTTTTTGACGACGGTGTAAGGATACTTGAGGAAAGAGGCGGAGTGCCTGTAGCGGGAGTAGTGCCGTATATCCCCAACACGCTTGACGATGAGGACAGCCTTTCGGACAAGCTGCGCTATGTGCCGCCTGTGGACGGATGCGTGAATATCGCAGTGACAAGACTGCCGAAGATGTCAAACTACACCGATCTTGATGTATTCACCGACTATGACGGAGTGCGCATAAGCTTTGTTACAGAGCCGTCACAGCTGACAGGCTTTGATATGATAGTCATCCCCGGCAGCAAATCCGTCATAGCCGATATGAAGTGGCTTAAGGAGAAAGGCCTTGCGGATATGATACGGGCAAAGGCCGCTGATATCCCCGTATTCGGCATATGCGGCGGTTATCAGCTTCTCGGTAATACTATAAGTGACCCGTATGATACAGAGGGCGGCGGAAGTACTGACGGCCTCGGTCTTCTTGATATTGATTCGGTTTTTGAAACGCAGAAGACAAGAACTACTCTTACAGGGCGCATAGACCACGTTGACGGCATATTCTCAGCCCTTTCGGGAGCTGAGTATGAGGGCTATGAGATACATATGGGACAGAGCGTGATATCCTCCTCTGATACCGTGCCCTTCACGTCATGCGGGGCACAGCGCGGGAATATCTACGGCACATATGTGCACGGAATATTCGACCGCGGAGAAGTTTCATCCGTGATAGTGAAGGCGCTTTGTGAGAAGAAAGGCCTGAGCTTTTCGGGAAAGGTCCATGACAGGCGGGAGGAAAAGGAAAGGCAGTATAAGCTGCTTGCGGATACTGTAAGAAAAAGCCTTGATATGGAGCTTATCTACAGGATTATGGAAAAAGGGATATGAAGATAACAAAACTCATAACAGCTGTGATCATGTGCGGCATGATATTTTCAGGCTGTGACTTTACTCAGAAAAGCTCTGACGGCGGTCCGCAGAATTCTGTTACTGCAGGCGGGGATACACAGCCATCGGCAGAATATGAGAACAGTGCTATATCCGAAATAAGCTCGGGCCATGCAGGACAGCCCTATGAAAGCAGTATGCTCTCGGTGCTGTATGATGATACCACAGCTCTTGAGATAGGTTATAAGACTTCGCGGGAAGAATCTGCATCGGTGAGTGATGATATATCGCCTGCCGATGTGGCAATGATAAAGCGGCTTCTTATAGGCCTTACGCCTGAATTCACGGATGATGCGGGTACCGTCGGAGATGCAGGATATGACAGTATGTATCCGCTCAGCAGTCTTACCTTTTCTGCGAAGAATAAATCGGCAGGCGTGGAGTTTTCGGACAGGAACGGAAGGGCTTACGGCAGGATATGGACTGCTCCTGCGGGAGAACAGAAGATCGTATCTGACTGGTTTGCCGCAGACGATACCGATTTGTACGTCTATGCGCTGGGTACAGTGCTCAGAACGCACGACAACGGCTTTTACGGCGTAAACCAGTATGATAAGCCGAATATTCAGGCACATACTACAGCATGCAGGATATTTTCAGATGATATTTTCCCGGGATATACAGACACATCCACACCCGATGACTATACAGTGGTCGGCACGTCGGGGGAGATATCTTTACTGCTGCCCGAGGGCGGAGAGCTTGTCACCTACAACAATATGCTCAGCTGGAAAAAAGACGGTGTTGCATTATATGTAAAGGACCGCTTTCTTGACGGGCTGTTTGAGGACACCGGCATATATGATAAAAGCTATGTGCATTTCGGAAGCAAGATCCCGGGCGGCTTTGCGGTGTACGACATATATTCCCCGAAGGAAGCGGGAGCCTGGTATATCAATCTTCAGTTCCGCAAAGACGGTGTCGGCCAGTATTCTTTTTCATT
This sequence comes from uncultured Ruminococcus sp., assembly GCA_902782875.1. The sequence goes on from CACZPE010000122.1 coordinate 1,925, forward strand.
CAGGACGGAAGACGAGAAACTGACCAACGAGTTCAAAGATCTTGCAAAATATGTACTGGGCAGTATATCCGTGGGGGCACAACAGCCCTATGACGCGGGCAGAGACCATGCAGGAATGAGAATGAACAGCAGTCCCAGCTTCTACAGCGATGAGGGCTATCTGATGGTGGGGGCGTCATCCGATCTGTACTGCAACAGCGTCACGGAATATGTGCCGCAGCCGTTCACCATAAGCTACTATTCCTTTGATCGCAGGAAAAACTACATTACAAAGGACTACGGATATATCCTTGAAAAGAACGAGGACGGGAAATGGTATGAGGTACTGCCGCTTTCAAAGATCGATGATTTAAACAGCGGCGGTGAGGACAGGATAAATTATGTGTTTGACAATGATGCCATGATCGTAGTATTCGATCCGACTATATATCCGCTGCTGCCTCAGGGCAAATACCGCGTGACCGTTCCCTTCAGAGAAGAGGGAGAGAATGAAGAAACAGCGTATTACGGCGGCTTCTATGAATTTGAGGTCACGCCCGCCGCGGAGGTTCCCGCCCACGACGGAAAGGCCACAGCCAGACTTGGAAAGGACGGCTGTATCTATTACAGTATCAGTTATCCCGAAATTTTCTACACAGGCGAATACGTGGATGTGGAATATTACGGGGACAACGGATGGTATTCTGTGCGCACCGCTCCGATAAGCTCTGCCAAGCTGAGCGGACATTATTCTATGGATCTTTTCTCGCACAATGACGGAGCACTTGATGCAGCGGATTATGATCTGTCACATGAGGGGATGTACCGTCTGCGCATAAGTGTATACGGAGTCGATGATTATGACAACAGGACAGGCGCACCCGAAACCATATATGCGCCGCTGTCGGTGACATTATGATCAGACGATCCATATGGGAGCGATTACTATGAAGAAATTCTACGGCTTTTTTGACAACGGAAAGTACAAGGTCGGCTGCGGCGGCGGTACGATATATGTATACGACAGGGACGAAAACGAACTGACAAGGTTCAAGGGGCTGTCAACTACATATAAGGGTGCATTTCATCCGCACAGAAATATATTTGCGGCGAAATCTACAAACGGTCTGCTTGTGGCTTATGACCTTGACACACTGAGTCTGATAAAGAAGATAAATATACACGCGAGTGCACAGGATGAGGGCTTTGCATATTCCCCGTCGGGAGAAGTGTTTTACAACATAGAAAAGCCTGTTTTGTCGACCAGGACTCAGCTGACTGTGTATGACGGTGTGACCTTTGAGAAAAAAGAAGTATACTTTGAAAATGAAGAAAAGATGCATCTGGAGCATATCGAAACATATCCCGGTGAGATATATCTTTTCGGATTCATGCGCGGAGAAAGCGGATGCGGTGAATATCCGTTCGCTGCAAGGTTTATAAACGGTGAGGTCGCCGATATCAGAGAGATAAAAACAAAGCTTTATGATACGCCGGGCAGGTGGATGATATGGTTCGATACCGACTATGAATATGTGAAGACATATAAGAACTGGGAGCTGCACGGCTTTACCGAAAAGGAAGCAGAAACAAAGGAATGCCTGAAGCAGAAGCCGTTCCCGCCTGTGGTGACGGTAAAGAAAATATGGGAACTCAACGGGTGATATTATGATACACATATACTGCGGAGACGGCAAGGGCAAAACTACCGCTGCACTGGGGCTCGCACTGAGGGCTGCGGGAGCGGGTTGGAAAGTGCATATATATCAGTTCATGAAGGGCAGCCCGACCTCGGAGCTTGTGAGCCTTGAAAAGCTGGGGATACAGGTGAAGAGACTGTCAAGAGACTACGGCTTTGTAAAGAATATGACCGAAGAGGAAAAGCAGCTTGTAAAGTCAGAGCATGATGCCCTGCTCGGTGAATGTATGCGCGATGACTGTGACCTTATAATACTCGATGAGATATTCTCCGCTGTGAACAAAGGCGTTGCGGATAAGGAAAAGGCGCTGCAGGTGATGCATCTGTGTTCGCATTTTCAGGATATAGTCCTTACAGGCAGAGACCCCGACAGGGAATTTCTTGATGCCGCGGACTATATAACGGATATGCAGTGTGTTAGACACCCTTATCAGAAGGGCATCGCCGCACGGAAAGGGATAGAGTACTGATGTCATACAAGCGCACAGTGATATCCTGCTTTGTGGGATATATCGTTCAGGCGGTGGTGAATAACTTTCTGCCGCTTCTGTTCATTACGCTTCAGGGCGGGTATGGCATTCCTACCGAAAAGATAACTCTGCTGATAACGGTGAATTTCGGCGTGCAGCTTACGGTGGATCTGCTGTCGGTATTTTTCATCGACAGGATAGGCTACAGAGCAGGTATGCTGCTGGCGCATATATTCTCGGCCGCGGGATTTATACTGCTGCCTGTGCTGCCGCAGGTGCTCGATCCCTTCATGGGGCTGATGATATCTGTCATAGTATACGCTGTTGGCGGCGGTCTCCTTGAAGTGCTGGTAAGCCCTGTTATGGAGAGTTGCCCTACAGACAACAAGGAAACGGCAATGAGTATGCTCCATTCATTCTACTGCTGGGGGCAGGCGGGAGTAGTACTGCTCTCCACACTTTTCTTTGCTGTTTTCGGCATAGATAACTGGCGTATACTGTCTTTTGCATGGGCACTTATCCCGATAATAAACGGCATATCCTTCCTGACGGCACCAATAGCTCCGCTGATACCCGACGGACAGAAGGGCATGACGGTAAAGGAGCTTTTCGGCAGCAGGATATTCATCATACTGTCGGTCATGATGATATGCTCGGGTGCTGCTGAACTTTCAGTAAGTCAATGGGCTTCATTCTTTGCGGAAAAGGGACTGGGTATAAGCAAGGCCGCAGGTGATCTTGCGGGACCTATGGCATTTGCGGTGCTTATGGGCGGCACAAGGGCCTTCTACGGCAAATTCGGGGACAGGATCAGTCTTGACCGCTTCATGAAGGCAAGTACGGTGCTGTGTATTATATCATATATTATGATAAGTCTTTCGCCCATACCCGTTATAAGTCTTGCAGGGTGCGCTCTGTGCGGACTGTCGGTGGGCATAATGTGGCCGGGTACGTTCAGCAGGGCATCGGCGGCGCTTCGCAGGGGAGGTACGGCTATGTTCTCACTGCTTGCACTTTTCGGCGATATAGGCTGCTCGGGCGGACCTACGCTTGCAGGCTTTATCGGCGGACACGCGGGAGATATGCGCACGGGTATACTCGCGGCGGCGGTATTCCCTGTGCTGATGCTGATCATGCTTCTGACAGACCGGAGGGATGTGAATGAACGAGCTTGAAAAGCAGCAGAAGGAGCTTGTGAAGCTGCTTAAGGAACGTAAGAAAAAGGAAAAGAAGCTCAACAAAGAATGGCAGAAGCGCATGGAGAGCAAATACACCCACAAGGCGCTGAGGGCCGCAAAGAGATCCATGCTTGAAGATGCCTATACCATAGACAGCCTTGAGTACAGAAAGATCGCACAGGAACTGAAGGAACACATCGAAAAAAACAAAAGCGAATAATGATAAGCTGCATATACTTTTCATGAACGGAAAAGTATATGCAGCATTTTTTGTGAGATATGTCAATTGACATAATGAGATTTTTGTGATAATCTCAAATAAACAGAACGATATTCGGTTTATTTTTAAGGAGGGGAGAAAGATGACAGAGACAACAAAAAGAATAACTTTTCCTGTGGGATATTTTGATTTCCACGAGGATGTGAGGATCAATGCCACTCTGAATATGTATTATTCAACGGGGGTATTTGACCGTGAGGAGCTTGAGGATATCGGAAAGAAGATCGACAGCTTTGAAACGTGGATATCGGTGTTTTCCGATCTCGCCGAGAAATATAAAGAAGCAGGCGAGATACTCAGAGCGGCGACGTGCTTCCGTGCAGCATTTTTCTACTGTCAGGACGAGGATAAAAAGCATATTCTCTATGAAAGCTGCCGTGAGCTGTATGACGATTATTACGGACAGATACCGTATATCAAATATGAGCACATACCCTGCCGCAGCTACACCATACCCGTATACAGTGCGGTGCATGACATATCAAAGGGAGTGATACTTCTCCACGGCGGATATGACAGCATAATACAGGATTTTCTCGGGATAATGATGTATCTGTATGAAACGGGCTATGATGTGTATTTCTTTGAGGGCGACGGCCAGGGAGAAGTGCTCATGCGTCAGGGTATACGTATGAGACCCGAATGGGAACACTGCACAAAGGCGGTGATCGATCATTATTCCCTTGATGATGTGACACTGATCGGCATATCTCTCGGAGGATATCTTGCGCCCCGTGCGGCTGCGTATGAGAAGCGCATAAGCCGTGTGATAATGTGTGATCTTGTGTATGATTTCTACGGTGCGATACTTGACAAGATGGGCAGCAAGGGAAAGCTATTCGACAGTATGGTAAATAACCCCAGACATCTGTTATGGAGATCGGTGAACAAAAAGCTGGAAAAGAACTGTTTCACAAACTGGCTTCTGGGACAAGGGCGTGCGATATTTGAAAATGTTCATACCCCCTGTGAGTATTTTAACTATATAAAGCAGTTCAATACAAAAGAGATATCCCCGATGATAACACAGGATGTGCTTGTGCTTGCAGGCGCTGATGATCTGTACACGATATTCTATGATGAGCAGATAAAGGTTCTGACAAATGCAAGGAGCGTTACAGGGCGGCTGTTCACAAGCGAGGAAAACGCATCACATCACTGTCAGGTGGGGAATATACCGCTTCTGCTCAGGACGATGACAGAATGGATAGATGAAAAGTCAGATAAGGAGGGATAGTCATGAAATGCAGGATATATTATTTCACGGGAACGGGCAACAGCCTCAGGGCAGCTGAAAAGATAGCGGAACGGATAGGCGGAGCAGAGCTTGTATCCATGCGCTGCGATCCCCGTGATGTGCCCGCGGATGACTGTGATATGATCGGATTTGTATACCCTGTATATCACTGGACTGCTCCCGAGCCTGTGGTAAGATTTATAAAGAGACTGAAGATAAATACAAAAGCATATATATTCGCCGTGGCAAATCCGAGTATAGTCTGCGGCTTTGCCTGTGAAAGAGCAGCCTCGCTGCTGAAGAAAAAAGGCGCGGAGCTTGCCTACTGGAATGTGATAAACAGCGTCGCAAATTACGCGATAGTCTATCCGCCCGTGCCGCCTGCAAAGCTCGCAGTACCGTTTATGGAACGAAAAGCGGAGAAGGTAGCCGCCGAGATAGCACAGCGTAAGCGCCGTGCATACCCCAGGGCAAATCCGTTTATACGCATGCGGTACAAAAGGTTTATGCAGCCGTATATCGAACTGCAGAAATATGCAGACTATCCCTTCACCGTATCTGATGAGTGTATCGGCTGCGGGATATGCAGCAGGGTCTGTCCGTGCAGCAACATCAGTATAAAGGACAAACGCCCTGTATTTCTGCACAGCTGCGCTAACTGTATGGCATGCGTCACCTCGTGCCCGAAACGTGCGATAGGATATGATATACACGCAAACGGCGCCGAGCTGTTAAGTGCTTCAGGTAAGGATACGCCCATCGTAAGGCTGATGGGCCTTCCCGCAGGGAGAAAGCTGTACCGCAATCCGTATATCACGGTACAGCAGCTGACAAAGAATAAGATAAACACAGATCAAGGAGAATAACAATGCCGAGAAAACCTGTGCTTGAGGGCGGAAAACGCGATGAGATAATCGACGCCGCAATGGAACTGTTCTTTGAGAACGGATATGAGGCCACCTCCGTGCGAATGATAACGGATAGGGTCGGCGGCGAGATAGGCATGTTATATCACTATTTCAAATCAAAGGATATGCTGTTTGATCAGGTGGTGGACAGATTTTTTCAGGGGTATCAGAAGAACTTTGAGGTGCTGATATCAGAGTGCAGTACGCCCGAGGAATTTGCGGACAGGTTCCTGCCTTTATATGCAAAGTCTATGGAACAGTTCGGGAAAATAAAGGGGAATATGCACTGGTCTATACAGCTTTCCATGTACAGCAGGACGCTTATGGCCCTGCTGCCTGTGATACAGGGGCTGGTGGAAAAATGGGATGTACAGAGCACTACTCCGAAAGGAATGCTGGTAAGACAGCTTTTGTACGGCATGTCGGGAACGCTGCACTGTGCCGAGTTTGAAGAAATGGACGATGAAGACAGGAAAAATAGCATCCTTGAATTCATCTTCAGAGTGATCGGGAAATAGGATGAAAAAAGCGCTGAAACATATAAAGAGAATACTGATAGTCACAGCGGTAGTCATTGCTGTTGTCTGTGCGGCACTTTTTGGCTGCATATTGTATCTGAGGACATTCGTATCGGAGCCTGTGAGGCAGGATAAGGACGGAAAGCTGTACTACATGGAATATAAAGGGGATTATACCTCTCCGCTGGTGACGGTCCCGATAAATATGGTAAAGCCTGTCAGAAAAGCCGGGTGCTCCTGCTTCTCTGCACAGGATCCCGACGGCGGATATATAACCGGGCGAAACTATGACCTGCCCCATTTTGACAAACAGGGTAATGAGACGGGGCTGAATGTCGTTCTGGAATGTGCTCCCGAAAACGGCTGCAGGTCCATAGGCACAGCTGACGCGGTGTGGCTGTCGCTGCTGGGGCAGCCTTATTACGCGGGGGGCATAGACGACCCGAAGACAGAAAAAGCCTGTCTGGCACTTCTGCCGTATCTGTGTATGGACGGTATGAATGAAAAAGGCCTGACCGTATCTATACTCTATCTCGATGTCAAGGACGGCGAACAGGCTGTATATCAGCAGAGAAGCGGAAAGCAGGATGTTATACTTCCCGTGCTGCTGCGGCAGATGCTTGACAGCTGTGCCACGGTGGAGGAAGCAGTCGCCCTGGCGGATGAGCGCAATGTGGTGAATATATTCGGCGCGGATTTTCATCTTTTCGTGACTGATGCCGCAGGAAGGTCAGCGGTGCTCGAATGGCGCTACAATGAAATGACCGTGACATATACGGATATAGTGACAAATTTCTATGTATCGTGGGATGATGCAGAGGACTGCTATAAAGACGGACAGCTTAAGGAAAAATACATATCCGCACAGGATGCGGACGGATACAGATTCGGATACGGTCACGGGTATGAACGGTTTGGTACCATAATGCACAGGTCTGACGAATATAAAATAAACGGACAGACTGTTATGGATACAGCTGCGGCGATGGACACACTGAAGGCTGTATCACAGGAATATACAGGTGAGCTTACATCGCTTACACAATACAGTACTGTATATCATAACAATGAGAGAAGCATGGATATATGCATATATCCCGATTATACGGAAGTATATCATTTTACTCTGTCGTAACAGGCATCGGGAATAAATGCCGCAGCCCCGCAGAAGCCGGGGTGTGTATGAGACGAACAGGTGACCCCTGCTGTTTATTACAGCAGGGGCGTTTTTTCATGTGGTGCCGAGGACATTTTCGTATGTTCGGGGCAGAAATAGTATCAGAAACTATTGACAAAAGAATAAAGAGATGATATAATATCCAAGAGGTAGTATATTGATATATACCACCATACCGACAGGAAGGAGTGAACTGATGGAGCTTTTACAGACAGGCGATAAGCTTATATATGTCAGTCTGGCAGAATGGATAGAAGACAACATACTTTCGGGAGCATATCCCGAAGGGGCGCAGATACCATCAGTTGCTGATCTTTCCGCTGCCTTCCGTATAAACCATGTTACCGCACTAAGGGGTATTTCGATATTGACTGACAGAGGGATAATATATAAAAAACGCGGTATAGGAATGTTCGTCGCAGAGGGAGCGCCGCATAAGATAAGGGAACAGAGAGCGGAAGAGTTCTATGATAAGTATGTGCATACCACTGTTTCCGAAGCAAAAAAGCTCGGCATTTCAGCTGATGAACTGACGGATATGATAAAGAGAGGGTATGGAAATGAAACTGACAGTAAATAACATAACAAAGAAATTCGGCAAAAAAGTCATCCTTGACGGTATATCCGCTTCTTTTGAACAGGGGCGCAGCTACGCCCTTCTCGGCAGAAACGGCACAGGCAAGTCAACACTTATAAATATCATAATGCAGCGCACCCGTGCATCCGGCTCGGTGATGATAGACGATAAAAAAATAGCTGATAACGACGCGCTGATGCAGTATCTTTTCTGCATGAATGATACTACATTTTACCCGGGATGGTTCAGACTGAAAACGGTATTCTCGATCACTGAGGCAATGTATCCTGATTTTGATAAAGAGTATGCCGACAAGCTGGCAGGGGATTTCGGCATAGACCTGAAAAAGCGTATAAGTCAGCTGTCCACAGGTCAGAGGACTATGTATAAGGTGATACTTGCACTTGCGTCAAATGCACCGTTTGTATTTCTTGATGAACCTGTGCTGGGCATAGACGTTAATCAGCGCGAGCTTTTCTACAGTACTCTTGCAAGAAAAATGGCGGAGGAACGCTCCTGCTTTATAATATGCACACATATAATAGAAGAGATAGAAAATCTGCTTGAAACCGTTATGATAATACACAACGGCAAGCTTATCATGAATATTTCCGTTATGGAGCTGCTTGAAAAGACAGCGGCTGTTTCTGGCAGGGCAGATGAAACAGATGCATTTGTATCTCAGTCATCGGTAAAGGTCATCGGTGAAGAAACTATGGGCGCATACAAAAAGATCGTGTTCATCAGAAATGATTCTGCTATCCCTGCGGGACTTACAGAAGAAAAAGTTACAGTTCAGCAGATATTCTACTATCTGACAGGCGGCTCGCCGGCCGCAGAAGGAGCTGAAAAATGAAAACACGCAGTCTTCGTATATACTCCACAGCACTGAAGCTGGTAGCATGGATAGCCGCAGGCGCATTTGCCGTGTGGCTTATCATCGCAGTATTATTCAGATGCTTAGAGAAGAATAATGAGGTATATCTTTTCAGAAGCCTCGGTTCATATGCATTTACGCCTGTTATACTGACAGTGTGCGGTATGCTCTCGGCATATATGCAGACAGGTGTATTCTGTGAAAACAATGTATCAGGGAAAAAAGCGGGCCTTGCGATATTACTGACGGATACTCTTTTTTCTGCAGTGTTTACGCTGCTTGATTCGATAAATATGCGGTATGTACGTGACGGTCTTCTTATGTACGGACACTCCCGGTACAGGGATATTGTTGAAGGACTTAAGAATTTTATGGATAGTTCCTGGTATATTCCGTTTATTCTGTTCGGACAGTTTGGTGTCTGCTTCGTGTTCTTCATGGCGGGCTACAATATCATACATATGTATATATGCGGAAAAAAGGCAAAGGGCATATTCAAACTGGTATACAGCATACTGTTCTTTACGAGCTGGCTCATATACGGATTTGGCGAGGAAGAGGTAATGAAGTCGGGGATCGGATTATTTCTGTGTCTTGCTGATCCGACATCGTTCGTGTTTATTCTGTATATGGATACTATCAAGGATGGTGTGCCCAGTTTACCGATACTTACTATTCCTCTTATGATTTTCTTTTCCTTCTGTGTTTTGAGCACAGATATAGATGTATACTCACATAGAAAGGATAACATAAATGAACAACAGGACTAAAGCTACCACACTGTTTTCGCTGCTGATACTGAGAAAACCTCTTTTTGCAGTTCTGGCGGCAGAGATAATCATCTGCTTTGTGCTGGTGCTGTACGGAAGCTTAGGATACAATCAGGGCATACGTATGGTGTACGGCAATGATGTAATTATCATGATATTTGTGTTACTTGCAGGTATGAGTATATACAGGGATCATACATCTTTCTGCAGGGAGTATTCGGTGAAAAAAGGCACAAGGGTAGGCACTCTTATAACTGCAGTTGCGGTATATGCGATAATTGCGGCGGCCATTGACTGCCTTGCCAGAACCGGTGCAGCTGCGATACTTGATGTACTGTGTAAGGACTGGTATGCAGGGGAGCCGATGAATAGCTGTGCGCATTATTCAGCATCATTTCCGTCGCTGATAAAGACTTTTGTTTCTGTGGATAACCGCCGTATAAAGCTTCCTGCTGAAATAATGCTGCAGTCGGCATTCTTCACGGGAACGGCATCATTCGGTATGTTTATATATGCTGCATACAAGCGCTTCGGTGTAAAAGCTGCGGTGGTATATGTCTTGTTTACAGCTGTATATACAGCAGCTGCTGTAGCCGATATCAGCATACCGGCTGTGGTTTTCAGGATACCTGCGCAGATGTTCAAAAATGCCCTGACAGCTGTTGTATTATGTCTGTGTGTAAGTGCGGTGTTTATGACCGCTGCAGTACTTGTGTCGGAGATCAGAAGAAAGGAGACATAAAATGAGGATCAGAAAACTATCTGCTCTTTTGATTTCATGCATCCTCCTTACAGGATGTGAGTATATTCCCGTGATAAGCTATAGTCCCGATAGTCTGATGGTGAATTCCACCCCTTTTGATGATGTAGTGACTGTAGATGAGACTCATGCGGAAAATTTTGATATGATGTTCACACCCGAAATTTTCGGCGTGAAGATGTCCCTGCCGATGGCGGAAAGCAGACTCCCCGAGGGCTTCAGGACAGAGTGCGCCAGAAGGGAAGATTCTGATCTGAGAGTATCAGAGCTCTTTTATGATGATATATATATCTGCAGGATAACAGAACTGAGGGACAATGATGATTTTATCATTACCGGTATAGAATATACTGTATATAATCCCAATATTTATATAAAATACGGCAACGGTATGCCATGTATACCGTTTGACAGCGATCTTTACGATATACTCGGAGAGAACTGTATCTCCCATGATTCCTTATATCAACCCGAGCACCTTTTTGTATATTCGGACGGTGAAAGATACTGCAGCTTTGAAATGAATAATATCAGAGACAGCAGAGAGGAGAAAGGAAACAGTATCGGATATTACTGCCGGAATATAACTGTTGCCTGCGACAAGACAAGCAAGATTTATCTGGATTACGGAGGTTGAGTATGAAAAAGGTGCTGTTAAAAACCGGAGCGGTACTCTGCTTTTTTGCTCTGCTGTTTTCAACTGTATATTTCCTGGTAATGTCATCTGCAAAGGATGACCGTGCGGCACTGAAGCTTGCATCTGTAAACAACGGGGTATCAGGTGAAATAAAGCTGAAAAAGACAGAAATAATGCAAAGCAGTGATCCTGAGAGGACTCCTGCAGCTATCACGGCGGATAGTGTATCGAAGCTGGTGATAGACGGCAGGGAATACACTATTCCATGTACCCTTGACAGCTTTTCGCCGTATTATGATGTACAGACATGCTTTAGCGGGATAGATAAAGACGGCAGATACAACTATGAGGCGTATCTTTTTAAAGACGGTTTCAGGGTCATGAGTATATATTGCTTTTCAGACAAGCCTGATGCAAAGCCTGATGAGATAGTGACATATTCTCTTCATACATATTATTATACTGCTGATGATTACAGACCGTGTATATCTGTTGCGGGAGTGGATACCCGTACACCATACGAAGAGGCGATCCATCTTCTCACTCTCGATGAGAATGAATACTTCACAACACCGCTGGTGATCCCGGACGGGGAAAGAAAATATGTGCTCGATATCGACATGAAAGAAAGCAAACCCATTCACTGGATAACGAAGATCAGTATACTTGATGCAGATGAAGAAGAGAGCAAAATACAGGGCGTCAGGGTTTTTAAGGACAGACTTGCCTGGCATGAGGACAAGACCCCGTCGGGATATGAACGATACAGGTTTGTTTTTCAGGAAAACTATGTTTATGATGATGACGACAAACGCCTTATCAGCATGGATCTGACGGTATATGAGCTGCTTGACCTGCTGCATAAAAACGGAATAGATACAGAATTTACAATAACGGATGGGTACGGTTATGACCACGACGTAGAAATAGTTCTTCACAGTGACTATTTTGCATATATAACCCTGTACGCCTGTCTGATAAACGGCGATGATCTTGAAAATGCTGTATTTACAGGTATTGGTTATGAAGGCAGCGTACGTAATGAGGAAGAGTTTTTCAGAATTGTAGAGGAATGTATCCAAAATAATACATGATATGAAAATGCCGTCCGGAGCTTTAAGTTCCGGACGGTTTTGCAGTTGTTTACTGTTACTCGGCAAAAGCTACGCTGCCGTTGTCGATACTGTTTATCACAGAATCATAGAGCCGTGAGAAAAGCTCGTTGTAGCGGACGTTTGATGTCTCATAGCGTATAGCCCCCGCTCTTATGCTCACGGGGATGGATGTGCCCTCAAAATCTATCGGCTCGTTGTTGAGAGAGAG
>CACZPE010000123.1 GCA_902782875.1 uncultured Ruminococcus sp.
ATTTTCATTCCCGCATCTTCGCCTAAATACTCTGTAAGCCGATCTTCAAATATATTTGCAACATCATCGCATTCATTGAGGGGATCACAGTCATAGAGCAGGGCTTCTCTTTTGTCTATAACATTCATCAGCGTGATGTAGTCGCTGTCGGTAACTATCAACTGATAGCCGTCATTTGTTTCACAGCGGCTGTAGCACTCATAAAAGCCCGCAATGGTGAATGAGAATACCTTTGAGCCCTGCACCACATCAAATGTGTCTCCCTCGGTAAACTTTGAGCTGAGGGACTCTCTTGCACCATAGGGCAGATATACAGGATGTGCTATTGCAGCGATCTCTTCATCGGAAAGGGATGTTTCAATGGGTGAGCGCTCTATGCGGAGGTGATTGTCAAATGTGGTGAACACCATTTCGAGCGCGCGTTCCTCGCCGGTTTTGTCAAGATATTTAGCCGTGGTAGAGTACAGCACGCTGTAGTGGTCGGTGTCAGTAACTCTTTCGTCCTCACGGAGTATATCCACAAAGCTGTTGTCGAAAAAATCATCAGAGATGTACAGGACATTTTTGTGTACTGCTATCTGATCGGCTACGGTGGGGAAAATTTCGATCACATCTATCCAGCCCGCCGCTGCCGAAGCTGTTATCGTCATGCAGAACATTATCAGCACCGCAAGCAGCGCTGTCTGCTTTTTGTGCTTTTTTATGTTTGCAAGGGATAATCTGAGTATTCTCTCCATTTTACCACCCCATCTCATCAAGGAAGGCCTGCAGGCTTTCCTGACGCTTTTTCACATCATCAGTGCCGTACTGCGGCATATGATGCTCGCCCATTACCGCACCGTCACGCAGGAATATCACTCTGTTGCCCCTCATAGCGGTCTTGAGATCGTGCGTTACCATGACTATGCTCTGTCCGTTATTGTTTATCTCCGTGAAGATATCCAGCACATCGCGGGAGGATGCGGAGTTGAGCGAGCCTGTAGGCTCATCCGCAAATACTATCTTCGGATCGTTGATGATGGCTCTTACGATGCCTACTCTCTGACACTCACCGCCCGAGAGCTGATTGGGATACTTGTTCCAGAGGGTTTCGCCGATGCCGACCTTTTTGAGTAGTGTCTCAGTCTTCTTTACAAGCTCCGGGGAATTCTTCTGCAGTACGAGTGCTCCTGTCATAACATTGTCAAATACAGTCATATTTTCAAGCAGGTATATGCTCTGGAACACAAAACCGCAGTTTTCTCTCCTGAATACCGCAAGCTGATCATTGTTATACTTTGAGATATCCGTATCTCCGAAGAATACGCCGCCGAGAGTAGGGGAGTCCATTCCCGAAAGTGCATAGAGCAAAGTGGATTTGCCTGAGCCCGATGCTCCCATGATAACAGTGAAGTCGTTCGCTCTTATCTCTATATCAAGATTCTTTATAACGTGCTGCTGCAGACCGCCGTTTGAGAAGGATTTGCAGAGCTTTTCAGTATGAAGTATGTTCATGGTTGCCCTCCTGTAATTTTTTCTATGGCCTTATTATACAGCATAATAATCTTAATGTCTTTATCAGAGTCATATATGTTTCTTATCTGTTTCTTAACTGATACAGCAGGATCCTTAAATGATATCTTAAATATTCACAGATTTGTATAAAATTCACAAAATCGCTTGACAATAAACTGCTTTTGTGTTAAAATTTATATGTATTATTCTGTCAATAAATAAAGGGGGATCGCATATGCTGGATAAAATCGAACAGATCAAGATGAAGAAGTCCGATACAGCTGAAGAGCTGAATAAGATGAGAATGGAGCTTATAGACATAGCAAATGCCGTAAAAGCAGCAGGAATACCTGTCATAATCACTATAGACGGCTGGTCTGCTGCGGGTAAAGGTTCTCAGATAGCAAAGCTGATAAAATATATGGATCCCCGTTTTTATAATGTGGAGCCTGTAAGACATGCTGATTCGAGAGAACAGAGAATGCCGTGGATGCACCGCTTCTGGGAAAAGCTGCCGAAGAAGGGGAACTTTCTTATCCTTGACGGAAGCTGGTACAGTGATACCAACAAGGCATATCTTTCCGGAGAAGCTGATAAAGAAGAATATAAACGCAGGATCAATGATATCAATATCTTTGAAAGACAGCTTACAGATGACGGATATCTTATTATCAAGCTTTTTCTGCATATCACCAAATCAGAGCAGAAAAAGCGTCTTGAGGCCCTTGCAGCAGACGAGATAACCAGATGGCGTGTAGACGAACAGGATTTTGCCAACAACAAGAATTACGACAAGATACTGAAGAGATATGACAAGACGCTGACAAAGACCAATACCGAATATGCGCCATGGCATATAATTCCTGCCAATGACAGGACTGCGGCTCAGTTCACTATCATGCGCACTGTCACGCAGATCATAAAAGCAGCCTGTGAAGCAAAGGCAGAGGGCATAAAATACCGTATGCCGCCTGAATTTGAAAAGACAGAGATAAAACCCGTCAGATATGAGCTTGTAAAGGTTCCGAAACTGTGCGAAGTGGATATGGCAAAGTCCCTGACGGATGAAGAATATGAAAAGCAGCTTGAACGCCTTCAGGATAGACTTTTTGAGCTGCAGAACATATGCTATCAGAGACATATTCCCGTTATAGTAGCCTATGAGGGCTGGGATGCAGGCGGAAAGGGCGGCAATATCAAGCGTCTGGCATCCGCTCTCGATCCGAGAGGCTATGAGGTAAAGCCGATAGCTGCTCCCGAACCATCTGAGCTTGCAAGACATTATCTTTGGCGCTTCTGGATACGACTTGAGAAGAACGGCCACTTCACGATTTTTGACCGTACCTGGTACGGCAGAGTAATGGTGGAACCGATAGAAGGCTTTACTACTAAAGATCGTGCTGATATGGCATATAATGAGATCAACGAGTTTGAGTATCAGCTTACCGAATGGGGTGCTGTCATATTCAAGTTCTGGATAAATATCGATAAGGATGAGCAGTACCGCCGTTTCAAGGAGCGTGAGAGCACTCCGTCGAAACAGTGGAAGATCACGGATGAAGACTGGCGAAACCGTGAAAAATGGGACGAATATGAAAAGGCTGTGGACAGAATGACAGAACTCACCTCCACAGTATATGCTCCGTGGACCATAATAGAAGGAAATGATAAGAAATACGCGCGTATAAAGGCTCTCAGGACCATATGCGACAGACTTGAGAAGCACCTGGGCGTATAATGAAGGAATGGATGAATATGAAGAAGACCTACACTATCAATGTTGCGGGACTGACAAGAGATCTGCCTTTATGTGCAGTGAATGATTCTCTTGACATTGCAGCATTTGTTATGTTTTCTGATGTGGAGCTGACTGTTGCCTGTGCAAAGGCGCTTCTTGAGATCGTACCCGAATTTGATGTTATACTGACAGCAGCTACAAAGGGCATTCCGATAGGGTACGAAATGTCGAGACAATCGGGTAAGCAGTATGTAGTGGCAAAGAAATCATTAAAAGTGTATATGACCGACCCTGTATCAGTGGATGTCAAGTCGATCACCACAGCAGGTATGCAGAAGCTATACCTTTCTGCGGAGGATATCGCCTGGATAAAGGACAGAAAGGTACTGATAGTAGATGATGTCATAAGCACAGGAGCATCTCTGGCAGCGCTGCAGGAG
Organism: uncultured Ruminococcus sp.; assembly: GCA_902782875.1. Next base: position 3,673 of record CACZPE010000123.1, read on the forward strand.
CTTGCACGTGCAGCAGGCGGCATTATTTCAGGCTCTGCTGCTGTACTTGCAGAGGGAGAAGCAGCAGACCGCGATGATATAGTATTTCTTGAAAAACTGCCTGTATTCCCGAAATGAATGATGCGTATATTTAGATTTAAACAGATTGGGAGTGGAGAATAATGAGCGTATTTTATCCTGCTGTCTTCATTATTTCTCTGTGTTTATCAGGCATATATTTTCTGAAATGGCAGAAAAGATTTGATGTATATTCGGTTGTGTTCTACTCGCTGATACCGATCGTAGAACTCGGATATTATCTTCTGTCGGTATCAAAAAACGTCGAAGAAGCAATTGCAGTCAACAAATTCGTATATATAGGCGCTTGTTTTCTGTATCTGTTCATAATGCTGTGTATATTCTCCGCCTGCCGGATAAAGCTTCACAAGCTTGTTTCAACAGGATTGTTCCTGCTGACATGTGCGCTGTATACAGCAATAATAATGAACTCGCAGGGTGATCTGTTCTACAGGCGGATAATACTGAAATATACCAACGGCATTACCGTACTTAAGAAAGAATACGGACCGCTGCATACTCTGTTCTATGTATATATCGTTTTGCTTTTCGCAGCTGCGATAGCAGCGATAATATATACCTATTTCAAAAAGAAGGATGTTTCACTGCAGGTCATCAGACTGTTGTATATCATTGAGGAGATATCGATAGCGGGTTATCTGATAGGAAGGTTTTTTGACCTTGATGTACAGATGGTCTCAATTGCGTATGTTGTACTGCAGGTAATGTATCTGCTCGTTATCAAGCGTATATGTCTGTACGATATAAGTGATAATGTAATATCAGGACTGATAAATGATGAGGAGTATGCATATATCTCCATAGATTTTGAACACAGATATCTCAGTTCAAATGATACTGCCAAAAAACTATTCCCAGAACTGTCCGAGATGCGTCTTGACACAAAGCTTCAGGACAGCAGGTTCAGCACGCTCATAACCGAGTGGATACAGAGTTTTATAGCAGATGAGCATAAGGATATAAAATATGAAGCAGATGACAGGACATACTCTGTACAGGCGGATTATCTCGTTTATGAAAAAAAGAATGTAGGCTATCAGATAACTCTCAACGATAAGACGGAAGAACAGAAGTATATTACGCTGCTCAATAACTATAATGATGATCTTATAGAAGAAGTAAAGCAAAAGACGGAACATATCGAGGAAATGCATGACAAACTCATTCTCGGTATGGCAGTAATGGTTGAAGGACGTGATAATTCCACAGGCGGTCATATACGCAGAACGAGCGACTGTATTAAGATACTTATAGATAATATCCGTCATACAGGCCCGTATGAGCTTGATGAGGAATTCTGCAAATGTCTGATCAAAGCTGCACCTATGCACGATCTCGGTAAGATCGCCGTTGATGACAAGGTGCTCAGAAAGCCGGGAAGATTTGAGCCGGAGGAATTTGAGCAGATGAAGACCCATGCCGCAAAGGGTGCCGAGATAATCGAAAGGATACTCGAAGGCACTGATGATGACAGGTTCAGAGAGATCGCGATAAATGTAGCCCACTATCATCATGAGCGTATGGACGGCACGGGGTATCCTGAAAAGCTCAAAGGAGAAGAGATCCCGCTTGAAGCGCGTATCATGGCAGTGGTGGATGTGTATGATGCTCTTGTGAGCAAGAGGTGCTATAAAGAAAGTATGCCTTTCGACAAAGCATTTGCGATAATAGATGAGGGTATGGGAACTCAGTTCGATCCGAAACTGCGCGAGAGCTTTCACAGGGCAAGGCCCGAACTCGAAGCATATTACAGCTAAAAAAAGGTGAGAGAACTATTGTTCTCTCACCTTGATAATGTTGATCAGCTGATTTGTATATGTTTTACAGTACTGATCTCTGGAGAAGGCTGCTTTTTCGGGATCTTCAGCGTAAGAACGCCGTTCTCGAATTTGGCATGAATATCGTCTTCCGTGACGGTATCTCCCACATAGAAGCTTCTCTGCATAGAGCCTGAATAGCGTTCCTTGCGGATGACACTGCCTTTTTTGTCGTTCTCGTCCATGTCGAGACCTTTTTCGGCTTTTATTGTAAGGTAACCGTTGTCAAGCTCGATATTGATCTGCTCCTTTTTGAATCCCGGCAGGTCTGTCAGAACTTCAAAGCAGTCATCGTGCTCCTTTACATCAGTCTTCATAACACGGGCGGCATTCTTGCCGTAGAG
>CACZPE010000124.1 GCA_902782875.1 uncultured Ruminococcus sp.
CCACAGTCTCACAGTCGGCGGAATAGTATCCGTCAGGGCTGAGTATGCCGTCGGACATCATAAGTGCCGCCTTGTTCCTGAGAAGTGACATATCCTTGTACTCAGAGAGCAGCACCCAGTTCTTTTCTGCAGCGCCGTCATTTATTCCCATGCTCTGCTTCTCGCCGAATTTGATCCTCAGCGGCTTTTTCGGATAGCTTGTAGTCCAGTTTCCCCTGACCTTTACATCGGCATCGCCCGAAACAGTGATATTCCCGTCCTTATCGGCAAGTGTCACCGTGCATGGCTCATAGTAAGGCTCTGGCGGCATAACAAAGCCCGGGGTCCAGGATGCCATCTGCGCTGATACATTGCCGTTTATAGGCTCTGTCACGAAATCATTCCCGTGTGTCTTGTCCTTGCAGTCTATATACAGCACCGGCAGGACGCTTTCGCCCTTTACAGGCACAAGCCCTGTCTGTGAAGTCTCTTCTTCAGGTGCGGCGGTTTCCGCGGCCGATGTCACCGCTTCGGCAGTCTGCTCTGTCTGCGCCGCGGTCTGCGCTTCTGTCTGTGCGGGCTGTCCGCCCTGAGCACAGCCTGCAAGCAGCAGTGCGGAAAGTATGTATACCATATAGTGCTTTTTCATAAATGATCTCCTTTATTCTGTCATAGTATCCCTATTATAGCACACCAAGAAAAAAAGCGCAAGACAACTTTTTCCTGACCGACTGACCTGTGTGCTGACTTTTAATTTTATGCTCACTGCTTATTTTCCCCCGCCCGAAAAGTTTATGCTGATTTACAATGTATCTATTGCAAAAATCAGTATTTTGTAGTATATTAGATATGATACTACATCGGGAGGCGACCATATGGATAACAATAAACTTCTTTCTGAGATCTTCGACATAAGCAGCAGGCTCTACAACGAGATGTGCACAGATGCAAAGAACGACCACGCTTCGATATTCTCATACCTCACCGAGCTCGGCAAGGTCGTGACGGGTTCTGACAGAGCAAGCTTCTGGAAATGGGACAAGCGCAGGCATGAGCTGTGGACCGTCACCGCTGTCGGCGTTGACAGGATAGTGATACCCGATACCACAGGGCTTGTGGGCAAAGCCATCACAGAAAAGCGCGTCGTCATCACCAACGACCCGTACCATGATCCCGATTTCAATCCCGATGTCGATAAAAAGACGGGATACAACACCCGTTCTGTGCTCGTAATGCCCGTAGCGGATGTATACGGCAATTTCATAGGCGCTTTCCAGATAATCAATAAGCTCGACGGTGTATTCACCGATGAGGATTCCAAGCGTCTGTCCCTGGCTGCGCTGATATGCGGAATAGCCCTCGAATCCGAAACATTCCTCGAGGAATCCCACCATGACAGGCTGACAAAGCTCAAAAACAGAATGGGCTTCTACAGCGACTTTTCAAAGAAATACCAAGCAGTGCTTTCCGACCCCGACAGGGCACTGTCAATGTTCATATGCGATATAGACAAATTCAAGAGAGTAAACGACACCTACGGCCACAACGCAGGCGACAGGGTGCTTGAATTCACCGCAGGGCTCATATCGGACATGTGCCGTCCCGATGACGGTGCTTACAGATGGGGCGGCGAGGAGTTCATCATGCTCATGCCCGACACCACCCTTGAAGAGAGCGTACAGATAGCCGAAAAGCTGAGAGTCAAGATCATGAACTCCGTCTGTGAGGCAGAGGGGAATATGATAAATCTCACACTCAGCTTCGGATGTCATCAGTTCGACCCCTCAAAAACGATAGAGGACAATATAAGCGTTGCTGACGGCCATCTCTACACCGCTAAGGAAAGCGGCAGAAACAGGGTAGTCTTCTGATGAAGATACCGTCAAAAATACGTGCCATCCCCGGATGGATCTGCGGCAAGCCGCTGCTGTTCATTATACCCGCAGCGCTTGCCCTTGTGCTTTATATCATTTCGGCACTGTCAAAAGCGGATTTTTTCTACGGCGAATATCTTGATCCCCTTTCAAGGATGCTGCACGAGGATCCGCTCAAAAGATATATATCCGAGGTGTACTACTCAGCCGTTTCCGACAGCGGTGCAGTCGCTGTCAACGATAAGTATCTGAACGGCTCTGTAATGCTCATAGAGCCGTCGGGGGACAAGCTCAGGTATTCCATAGGCCTGGCAAAGCTCGATATGGGCACCGAGTCAAAGCACGACCTGTGCTTCGGGGAGAATGATACCCTCTATCTTCACACCGTTGAATGGACGGGTGAATATGAGGGCACGATAAGCTCCGAGCAGATATATGAGATACAGCCCGACGGCAAGATCTCCGGCACTGTATTCGGCACGGACTATACCGACAGCGATGATCCTCCCACAAGAAAGCCCAGGCTGCACGGCTTTGCATTCTGTGATGACAGGCTCACCTTTGCATCGGTAGGCCGCAGGTCCACGGTATTCTACAGCTTTGATACAAATTCGGGCGCAGCTTCGATAACAGGCGAATACTCATATGACGACAAGGCCATAGGCAGTGTATTCCCCCTTGAAAACAGCAGATACCTGTGTGTGCTGACAAACGGCGATGTCTGCACTCTTATTCCCGGCGAAGAGCTGAGCGAACCTGTATACCGCTTCACCGTATACGAAGACGACCCGGATATGACAGATATCATAATGTCTGCCTGCGAGATAGACGGCGATATATACGTCACCGCAGGATACAGGCAGGATACGGTGTATCTGCTCTCAGACGGAGAGCTGACACCTGTGTGCGATATGCTAAAGGCTCTTTCCGACGGTTACGGACAGGATATGACAGAAACAGATCTTTATGCTGATACAGGCTTCAGAGTCACCGATCTTGACCGAAAGGGCGATGACCTGCTTATATCATGCACCGCCGAGATATTCCTGTTTGACCCCGCAGGCGGAACATGTACAATGATGCCGTCAGATATTGATATGCCGTCCGCCGACAAGGCCGCTCATATACTTCTGATCATATCAAACCTGCTTTTTTACCTGGCTGTCGCAGCTCTTATCGCATTTATAGCATCAAGGGCCATATGCCGCAGCAGTATACTGTTCAAGCAGCTGCTTGTGATATTGCCCACCCTGACTGTGATATGGGCGGCACTGTTCCAGCTGTTTGCATCAAGCTTTGTGGACAATGCCCAGCATATGCTCAACAACGAGCTTGTCGCCGTCAGCGAGCTGGCCGCGATGTCGATAGATGCCGGGCTTGTAGATGCTGCCGTAACTCATGAGGACGGCGCTCTCGGCATAAATACCGAAGGTCTTGACGCCCTGAAAAGCAGGCTTGATGAGATATCCTGCCACAACAGAGGCTACTGGAACTCTTCCTTTGATTTCAATATATGCATACCGTCGGGAGATATGATGTATACTCTCATCTCATCAGCGTCCGACGAGTTCCCCTATGAAAAGGTCATCTTCGGCATAACCGACGAGGATGCCGCATCGGCTTCCCTCCCCGGCAGCAATGTACTTCTGTTCGCCGATGTGAGCCACGATTTCAGAGGTTCGTTCATCAACAGCGGCAGCGACTACTGTACCATAGTACCCATACTGCGAAATGACGGCAGCAGAGCCGCATTCCTCGTGATCGAGACCGATCTTTACGCATTCAACAAGATGATATTCGATCTTGAGACCACGGTGCTTATGATACTCATAGCCACAGGCGCACTGCTTACGCTTATCATGATATTCCTGTCCATGAGGATATCCGCCGTTATACAGAAGGCCACAAAGGCCGTCACAAAGATAGCCGACGGCGATTTCTCCACAAGGATAGACAACCGCTCAAAGGACGAGCTCGGAGAGATATGCCGCCAGGTCAACACCATGGCAGACAGCCTGGAGGATATGTTCGAGGAGAAGGACAAGAACGAACGCTTCTACTACAAGTTCGTGCCCGAGAAATTCAAGGACCTCCTCGGCAAGGAAAAGCTCACCGACCTTTCACTGGGCGATGCGGAGAGCCGCGAATTCACCGTGCTGTTCTGCGATATACGCTCCTTCTCCATAAACTCGGAAATGCTCACCGCAAAGGAGAATTTTGAATTCGTAAACATCATATACGGCATAGCAG
>CACZPE010000125.1 GCA_902782875.1 uncultured Ruminococcus sp.
CTTTTTCTCAAAGTCCTCTTCGGTGCTGTCGGGTACTATGATCATGAATTCATCGCCGCCCGCACGGTATATCTCATCGCCTTCAAAGAATTCCTGAAGTATGATCGCAGCTTTTTTGAGCATACGGTCTCCTGCGGAATGTCCGAGGGTGTCGTTGACATTTTTGAGTCCGTTGAGATCGGCGAATACTATTCCGAAACTGTCATTGAGATTATCCGTACCCGTTGTTATGTCAATTATCCTGTTGTTCATCGCATTGCGGTTCATGACACCTGTGAGCATATCGGTATAGCTTATATGTTCAAGTCTCTTCATCATTCTGAAGTTTGCCAGCTGTGAGGATATGAAGAATGTTGTCAGCTCGAGAGTCTCCTTTATGCGCATAGTGTTCTTTGTGTCGAAATTCGTAGCCCAGATAAATCCGAGTATCTCATTGTTGAATCTGAGGGGGAACATTACTATGCTCTGCACCCTTGATTTAGACAGGCTCTCATACCACAGAGGATTTACCCTGCTGATATATTCCAGATCCTTTTCGTTGCGTATTATCAGGCAGTCACTGTCTCCTATGGTATCTATCCACGAGAAGGCGATGTCATAGAAGTTGGAATGATTGGTGACGCTTCTGCGGCTGTGCTCTTCCATCTTGCTTGCTGCAAGTACCGAGAAAGTACCTGCGCTGATGTCGATCGTGCTCAGTGTGCATATAGCGGCGCCGCATAGTATACGTATATCGGACATGATATCATTCAGCGTTTTCTGAAAATCATTCGTTCCGTAAAGCTTTATGCAGGTCTTTACGACGTCTTCAAGAGACTCTGCCGAATGTGAAGCTCCCAGATCAACGTCAGACATTTCACGCTTTTTCATTGTATAGGCACAATAGCAGGTGTTTCCGTCTTCAAAGTCCAGCGGCAGCACAAATACATTTACCCACATATTGAGCTTGTTGGGGTGTATATTGGTGTTTATGGGTTCCTTAAGCACTGCTGCACGGTAGCAGAGATCTTCAAATCCGGTATCCTTAGGTATATATCTGTCATATGTCTGTCCGTAAACTATGTCTGCAGAATTATTACCGTCCGTTTTACCGAGCAGTTTTCTGAATTTGTTATTGGCTGCGGCGATGCAGATATCCCCGTATCCGTCCCCGTTTTTTTCTACAGAGACGATGCAGGTACTGTTGTGAAAGCCGTCAACGAAGTTCTGGAGATCCATGGCGTTCCTTTCTTAAGGATACAGCCTGTATGAGTATTTCAGGCAGGCGATGATATTATAAAATGAAATCTGTATCGGATATTATTATGATCCAAGCTTATTATACATCACAAAAAAATAAAAGTCAACGTCCAGAATATAATTCAGGACGTTGACAGAGAGATTTTTTACACTTTTGTTTTCTGATCAAACCCGCAGAAAAGATATATGCCGAGGACTGCAGTGAATCCCACAGCAGCAAATACGCTGAATCGCTCGATGATGCCGAAGTAATCCGGCGGGACTGCTTTCATACCGATAGCACCAACAAACATCATGACAAGCGCAATAGCTGCAAATACTGCGATACTCCTGATACCGCCCTTTTTCAGTCCCGATATTATCAGTATTGTCAGTGACGCGATGGAGAGCATTACTACTGCTGCTGTGACTATCATGTGCATGATCTCGCTGAACGTGGTGATATCCTTTCCGCTGTCCGAGAGCGGGAACATGGTATACCCTACCTCTGATATGAAATTCATTGCCGCAAACAGATATATCCCGATTCGGAAAAGGCGGGAGCTGATCCTGTTATCAGCTACAAAAAGTACAACGCATACCATACATATTATGCTGCATGTGCTGTAAAGAGCGGAGATCTGATCCCACAACTGACGGGAAGGTGCGCTATCTGCCGAAAGATCGCTCACTGCCTGGGACATCCAGTTATAACCCGGGAATGAAAGTGGTGCAAATATAACTGCCGCAGTGTAGGAAAGCAGCTGTATGATCCCTGCGAGCCCGAAATAGTTTATAAGTTTCCTATTCATTATTTACCTCCATTATTCTGCTGAACCATCTGATATATTCCTCAGCCTCCGACGGTATACCATCGGATATATCAGCCTTTCCCGATGTTATCATATCGAACTGTCTGTCAACCAGCGCATGTACAGTGAGCGCATATGAAACAGCCGCAGTATCTATGTCCTCATTTTTCATCCTGCCGTGTACCGCAAGGGCATAGAAAAGGCTTTTTACCGTATTTATCATGCGGTCTGTCTCTTCAAGCATGATCTGTGCCGCTGCTGCGGAGGTAGATCTCTCAGAGTAAAGCACCTTGAAAAAAGCGAGCATATCTTTATTTGTGATAAAGGAATAATAGCTTCTGAAGCATCCGAGGAGAATATCCGCAAGCCCGGCATCCGTATATGCGGATATATCAGGCGGGGGAACAGTGTTTTTCTTTGCCTGCTCCCTTATGAACAGATACAATGCATCCATTATCTCTTCCTTAGAAGAAAAATGATTGTAGAGCGACGGTTTCCTGATACCGACCTTCTCCGCTATCTGAGAGAGGGTGACAGCCTTCAGACCGTATTCCGAGGCGAGTTCGAGAGTGGCATAGAGTATTTCTTCTTTTCTTGTCATAGTGTCATCTCCTACAAAGCTACCTTATGATAGTTATTATACTACCAAACGTTAGTTTTGTCAAGTCTTTTGTGAATTTATGCCAGCAAAATCCCCATAGTATCATCTAATGCATGATACTATGGGGATCAATTCTTATATGTGCTTTCTTATGTTCCTCAGAACCTGACTGTCGATCCGTTTATCGTATAAAGTTGACCAATAATTCCTTTAATAAGGTGAACTCATACGGCAGCCCAAGGAGAGTCCAAGCAGTAACGATAATAGACACGATACCTAAAGCGCCGAATTTTGGGCTTTTTCCGCTCTTTACTCTTTTATACCATACGATGTCCAGGATAATCGCAGGAGCGACGGAAACGATAAAACCTCCAACAATAATAAAAACAATTATTACTCCAAAAGCTTCCATACCAGCGTCCATTACTCAATGCTCCTTTCAGTTCTGATCTATGATGAGATTATAGTATCCTGTAAGTCAGGATGTCCCATGTCTTCGCTTCTTAGTTTTCAGTGCAGCGGCCAAATCCTATTATTCAAAGTGCTGCTTTCATGAAAGATTGTGTCAGCCACTTAAACAACAAGATGGTACCCGCCGCCTAAGAGGTAAGGGATATCACTGTCTTGATTATATCATAGAATTATGAACTTTTCTACCATTGAAAAAATGCTGTCTGTCACATACTGATTTGTAGTAAATCGTGTTATCCAATATAATCTGGGCTGGTTTCCCAAACAAAAAACCTGTATAAAGCAGATGCTTTATACAGGTTCATTGCGTATCATGGGAGTAAATATAAAACCGTCTTCTGTGATCTCATCACATTCGGGAACGAATCCGAGCTTGCGGTAGAAGCTGTATCCCGGGGGAGCGGCGTTTACGGTATAAGTGCCGTCACCCAGAAGGATACGAACTCCTCTGAACAGAGCTGTGCCTATGCCGCAGTGCTGATATCCTCCGTCTACAAAGGCGAGCATGATATGTCTGTTGATGTCTGCGGCCATTACGCCTGCCAGCTTATCACCGTCATACGCTGCCGTCAGATGGGCAAGCCCCTCGCTGAGGGAGCGTTCAATCACTTCGCTGTAGATATATGCCCTGAACATTTCCTTCCCCTCGGGAGGAAACAGCGGTGCATCATATTCGATAAACACCTTAAGAACAAGCTTCAGGGCTTCCTTAACAGCATTGCTGTCGTGGTCTATGCATTTTATGGTCAGTGTGTCGTTCATTCTATACCGAGCACCGTGAAATCTTCATCTTCCACAGCCTTTCTGAGAAGTGCTGCATCGGTATCGCAGGAAAGCTCCACCACAGCAGTGCCGCTGTCCTTGTCAGCCTTTGCGGATATAACTCCCTCAACTGCTTCAAGCGCCTTTTTTACAGCCGCCTCGCAGTGACCGCATTTCATTCCCTCTATTTTTATCGTTTTAGTCATAGGACCATCTCCTTTTTCATGCTAATGTTTTGTACATCATAATATGCGGGCAGTATTCATCATAGTATATATTGCCCTCTGCACGGTATCCGTTGGCTTCATAGAATTTTTGTACCCTGCACTGTGCGGAGAGAGCGGCCGTTCTGAAGCCTTTCTCTGCAGCATATCTTTCAAGGATGGATATAACGACAGAGCCCAGCCCCTTGCCCCTCATATCCCGCACTACCGCGACCCTGCCTATATGGGCGATGCCGTCTTCGCTGTACAGCCTTCCTGTGGCAGCGGGCATACCGTCCTTTGTAACAAGACAATGCACGGCAGTGGGGTCAATATCGTCAAATTCGTCTGTAAAGCCCTGTTCCTCTATGAATACCTCAGTGCGTATCTTTGCTGCGTCGGGGATATTCTCCAGACCTTCCGTCAGGATAACGCAATAATCTTCTCCGTTATGTGTTACTGTCATCACAGCACCTTTGAGAGAAAATCCTTCAGTCTCTGATTTTCGGGAGAGGTGAAGAATTTGTCGGGGGTATTCTGCTCAAGTATATATCCGTCTGCCATAAAGAGGATCCTTGATGCTACTTCTCTTGCAAAGCCCATTTCATGAGTTACAACGACCATCGTCATGCCGTCCTCTGCAAGCTGCTTCATAAGCTCAAGCACTTCTCCGACCATCTCGGGATCCAGCGCAGATGTGGGCTCGTCAAAGAGTATTACCTCAGGGTCCATTGCAAGGGATCTTGCAATGGCTATTCTTTGCTTCTGTCCGCCCGACAGCATTGCAGGATATGTATCGGCCTTGTCGGGAAGCCCTACACGTCTGAGAAGCTCATCTGCCCTGGCATTGGCTTCCGATTCGGTCATCTTGCCCAGCTTTACGGGTGCCAGGGTGATGTTCTGCCGTATCGTGAGATGCGGAAACAGATTGAAGTGCTGAAATACCATACCCATTCGCTGTCTGACGTGGTTTATTTCCTTGTCGTGCAGATGGGTGATATCCTTGCCGTCAAAGAGTATAGTTCCCTCGGTAGGAGTCTCCATCAGGTTGAGGCATCTCAGGAATGTTGATTTTCCTGAGCCCGACGGGCCTATGATAACTATCTTTTCGCCC
>CACZPE010000126.1 GCA_902782875.1 uncultured Ruminococcus sp.
CAGACAGTATGCGGCTGAAATGAAAAATCCGTATTTGCGTGCGGTATCCGCAGGCGGGGAAAAGCTTGCGTCTATGGAACCTCCTAAGGGCTTCCGCTTCTACAATGTATACGGGCCTACGGAGTGTACCATATTCTCCACTGTATATCAGGTCGCATCAAGGGAGGATAATATCCCCATCGGCAGACCGCTTGACAATATGAAGGTATATGTTGTCGATCCCTTCGGGCATATACTTCCTCCGGGTGCTGCAGGAGAGCTTATGCTTGCAGGCCCTCAGGTAGGCGCGGGATATCTCGGCCGCCCCGAAAAGACTGCAGAGGTGTTTGTTGAAAACCCGTTTGACGACGGTGAATATTCAAATGCGTACAGAACAGGGGATATCGTCCGTTTCCGCACAGACGGGAATATCGAATTCATAGGCAGGCGTGACGGACAGGTCAAGATACACGGCTTCCGCATAGAGCTCAGTGAGATAGAGGCTGTCATAAGAGAATATGACGGTATACGCGATGCAGCTGTGGTAGCAAGGGATCTCGGTGCGGACGGCAAGGCCGTTGCTGCCTATTATGTCAGCGACACCGTGATCGATCCGAAAGCGATAGCAGAGTATATACGCGAAAGAAAGCCGCCCTATATGGTGCCCGCTTCTATTATGCAGATAGACAGGATACCTCTCAATCAGAACGGCAAGGTGAACAGAAAGGCCCTGCCTGAGCCTGTGACACAGACCGAGGAAGAAAGCGGACATATCGACAACGTGCTTGAGACAGAGCTCAGAAAGATCATCGGTGAAGCTGTCAATATGGAACAGCCGCCGCTCAATACACCTCTTGAATATCTCGGCTTCAACAGTCTTAGCATGATACGTCTGTCCACAAAAATGAACAAGCGTTTCGGCGTTGGCATCCCCGTGAAGAAAATGAAGGATATCACCATAACGGGTATAGAGAATATCATCATCAGCGAATGGATGAACGGCGGCAGGACTGACAGAGCGGATGCGGAGGAAGAAGCTCCCACGGCTGAGCTCAGTGCCGCACAGACAGGTGTATACCTTGACTGTATGAAAAATCCCGACAGTACGGTATACAACATCCCGTCGGAGATGATATTTGAAAAGGATATGGACCCCGACAGACTGATAAATGCTGTGAAAAAGGTGCTCCGTGCTCATCCGTCGGTATTCGTTCATTTTGATATACAGGATGAAAAGATCATGGCGATAAGGGATGATGTGAATATCCCCGATATCACCGTGACAGATATGACCGAGGAAAAATACATATCCTGCAGGGAAAAGTCGGTAGCCCCGTTCCGCCTCAACAAGGGGCCTCTGTTCAGATTTTCCGTAGTCAGGACAGAGGATGCGGTAAGACTGCTTTCGGATTTCCATCATCTTGTTTTTGACGGCTTCTCGATGGATCTTTTCATCAAGGAGCTGGGCGGGATGCTGAAAAACGCAGATGCAGAGCCCGAGACGGAAAGCGCATCGTATTTTGCATATGTAAGAGAGCAGAAGACTCTGCTTGCAGGCGAAACAGGCGCACAGTACGATAAATACTTCACACATCTGCTCTCCGATTTTGAATCGGCAACTGAGCTCCCCGGCGACAGAAAGCCTGACGGAGAGGGCAGACTGAGATTTGTAAACCGCAGCTTTGATGACGGTGCAGTAAAGAGAGCCTGCAGCCGTGCGGGCGTATCAGGGGCAGCGTTCTTCCTCGCAGCGCTTGATTATACCCTTGCGAGAATGACTGCCTCCGATAATGTCTATATCTCGACTATATCGAGCGGCAGATCGGATATACGCTTTACAGGCACATTCGGAATGTTTGTCAATACAGTGCCCCTTATGGCAAAGCTTACGGACGGCACATCCGACGAGTTTATAAGAGAAGTTGCCGACGGGCTTGACAGAGCCGTTGCCCACGAGAATTATCCCTTTGCGGATATAGCGGCAAAATGGGGTTATTCTGTCAATAGCATGTACGAATATCAGCGCGGAGTAGTAGAAAAGCCCGATGTGCCCTCTCTCAGAGCTATAAAGGGCATCGGCGGTGATCAGACCAAGTTCGGGATCACGGTAAGGATCGTGGATAAGGACGGCAGCCCTGCCATAGAAGCCGAATTCAGCGATGCGGTATACTCCGCGGAGACTGTGGAGGAATTCGTAAGATCATGGGCGATAGTAACCGAAAAGTTTGCCGCCCGCGGAGATGAAAAACTAAAGAGCATCACTCTTCTCGACAGGGAAAGAGAAGCAGTTATCGCCGCATTCCGCGAAAGACCGAATGCTGCTGAGATACCTGCAGATGTACTGTTCCATTCGGGCATAGAGCGCTTTGCGGCTCAGACACCCGATCATATGGCTGTAATAGCTGCTGACGGTGAATACACCTACAGACAGCTTGATGAAAACGCAAACAGGATCGCAAATGCCCTTATCGCAAGAGGCGTGAAAAAGGGAGACCGTATTGTACTGCTGCTTCCCCGCACGGCACGGGTATTCTTTGCACTCTACGGCACGCTCAAGGCGGGTGCTGCATATATCCCGTGCGACCCCAACTATCCTGTTGAGAGGATAAAGCATATCATCGAGGATTCAGGGGCAGCGCTCATAATCACAACGGCCGACAGGGTTGAAAGATTCAGAGAGATACAGGCGGTAGATGTTGAGCGGCTTCTTTTCTGTGATGATATCTCAAAGCCCGAAGTATCCGTATCGCAGGATGATCTTGCATATCTTATCTATACCTCAGGCTCTACGGGCAGACCCAAGGGCGTTATGCTCAGACACGGGGGTGCGGTCAATTATGTGACGGACTGCGAGGAGAATATACTTGCTCACAGCATGGTCACAAGGGGTCATGTGCTGACTGCCATAACCACACTGTCCTTTGATTTCTCCGTAAAGGAATGGGCAATGCCGCTGTTCAACGGACTTACGGTATCACTTGCTGCCGATGATGAGGTCAATGATGCGGCAAGGCTTGCAGCAAGAATGAAGAACACCCGTACGGATATGTTTGCAGGCACCCCGTCGAGAGTACTCACTCTTATGGGCTCCTCAGAGTTTGCCGAAGCGCTGGACAACTGCATCATACTCATATGCGGCGGTGAAAAATATCCCGACCAGCTGCTGGCTGCACTGAAGAAGGGCCATCCCGAAAGGCATATCTTCAATACTTACGGCCCGACCGAGATCACTGTATCGAGCAATACCCAGGAGCTCTCACAGATGGATACGGTCAATGCAGGCCGTCCGCTGCCCGGTGTCAGGGAGTATATAGTCGACTCTGACGGCAATGAACTGCCGCAGGGCGTGGTAGGCGAGCTGTACATAGGCGGCAGGGGAGTCGCAGCAGGGTATAACGGCCTGCCCGAGATGACTGCCGAAAGATTCATAGAGTATAACGGCGAAAGAGTGTATAAGTCGGGCGACTTTGCAAGATGGACACCCGAAGGATATGTGGAGATACTCGGACGCAAGGATAATCAGATAAAGCTCCGCGGTCTGCGTATAGAACTCGGCGAAGTGGAAGCCGTACTTGCGGCTGCAGACGGTATAAACCGCACTGCGGTAAAGATCGAGAAGATAAACGGCATAGAGCATCTGTGCGCATGGTTCACCGCCGACCGCAGGATCGATATAGGTGAGCTCAGAAAGCAGCTCGGCAGGACGCTTACCAACTATATGGTGCCCACAGCGTATATGCAGCTTGATGAGATGCCCATAACCCCCAACGGCAAACTCGATCTCAAAAATCTTCCTCTGCCCGAGCTTTACCGCGCAGACAGGGGAGAAGCAGCCTCCACAAAGGCGGAGCAGATGTTCTGCGATATATTCTCGGATATACTCCATGTTGACAACGTGGGCGCATCCGAAAACTTCTTCGATCTCGGCGGTACATCGCTGCTTGTAACAAATGTCGTTATCGAAGCCGACAGAAAGGGTATAAAGATCGCATTCAGCGATGTATTCGACAACCCCACTCCCCGGGCTCTTGCAGCTCTTACAGGTGACAGCGGCGAGGCTGCAGACAATACGGATGACGAAGTGACGGATTATGATTATTCGGGTATAGATGCGCTCCTGCAGAAAAACACCGTTGAAAGCTTCAGAAACGGCGAGATGCATGATCTGGGCAATGTACTCCTCACAGGTGCGGTAGGATATCTTGGCATACATATACTGCATGAGCTGATCGAGACAGGTACGGACAGGATATACTGCCTGCTGCGTTCACGCCCCGATGCCCCC
>CACZPE010000127.1 GCA_902782875.1 uncultured Ruminococcus sp.
CTGCCGTACCTCTCTGTCAGTTCAAACAGGTGCATACGGCCGTTTGCGGCAAGATACCAGCTCTCCACCGACGGTGTAGCCGATGCCAGAAGCATCGTGCCCCCGTGATAGAGACACCGCTGTGCGGCTATATCCTTTGCATTGTACCTCGGGTTTGACTCGGATTTGTATGTCCTCTCGCCCTCTTCATCGATTATCACAAGGCCTATATCGTCAAGGGGCGAGAATACCGCACTTCTCGTGCCGACTGCTATGCGGCATATGCCGTCACGCAGCTTCTTGTACTCCGCCGACCTCTGTGACAGTGACAGGCCGCTGTGCATGACAGCCACCGTTTCACCGAAAAGCTGCCTGAAGCGCCCCACCGTCTGCGGTGTGAGCGATATCTCGGGTATGAGCACTATGACATTCCTGCCAAGCTCGAGGGTATGCTGTATGAGTTTTGCAAATACAAGAGTCTTGCCGCTCCCCGTCACACCGTAAAGCAGTGCGGCAGAGGGCTTTTTTTCGTCTATGAGTGCGGCTATGCCGTCGTATGCCTTCTGCTGCAGAGGGCTCAGCACCACATCCGATATGCTCCCGCAGTCTCCCTCCGGGATCTTCTCGGTGTACTCCTCCTCGTATATCTCGCATACTCCGTCAGCGCACATCTTTTTTATCACAGCCTGCGTACAGCCGGCAAGGTAGCAAAGCTCCTTCACCGATACCGCGCCCTCACGGGCCAGCACCTCTGCAGCCGCAGTCTGTTTTTTTGTAAGCTTCTTGTCTGCGCATCCGCCCGAGAGCCTGACCATAGTAACGGTCTTGTCCCGTATGCGCTGTTTTGCGGCGGTCATCACATCGACACAGCCGAGCTTTATGAGCTCTCTTGTCCCCTGTGTATCAGAGGCAAGTATCAGCTCCTGCTCGTTTGCATCCTCGGCCGCCTCGGCAGACATATAAAGTCGGTACGCCCTGTCGGGGCATACTCCCTTCTGAGGCCTTTTCACAAGCCTGTAGGTGTTGTCGAGATCCACGCCGAGCCCCGGAGGGATCAGCGCGCGCAGCGCCTCATAATAGGTACACATCGCGGTGTCCTTAAGACGTATGAGCAGCTTCTGCTGCTCGTCACCGAGAAGGTCCCTGTCGTCTATGAGGGCACATATCTCCTTCACGCCGTCAGCATTTCCCTCGTATACCCTGAGTACTATCCCCATCCTGCGCCTGTCGCCCCGCCCGAAGGGGATGACGACACGCCTGCCCGGCCTTACGCCGAGCCCGTCGGGGACAGCATAGGTATACGGCATATCAAACGCAAACTGCGTGCCGCTGACACCTACATCAGCAAGGAACATATCAGAGAATGCTCTCAGAAGACTTTACGGAAGGATCCTCCACTATAGTGAATTTCCTTGCTGCAAATTCCTCTACTGCGAGAGCAACAGGCTTCTCGTCAGGTGCTTTCTGCTTGCTTTCCTTTTCCTTTTCAAGCTCCTCCGCTATCTCTCTGGCACGCTTAGCTATGCCCACAACAACGGAATAGTAGCTTTCGCCGTGCACTGCCATCTGACTCATGGAAGGTTTGAGCATCATAACTTAGTCTTCTCCTTTTTCAAGTATATTATCTATAAGCGCATGACTGCGCTTTACTGTCATTTTTTCGGCCTTCAGGACGGTGATGAAGTCATCCACCGCTTCTTCAAGCGCGTCGTTTACAACGACATAGTCGTAGTTCACGGACTTTGCGATCTCGCCCGCAGCCTCTGCAACGCGCTTTTCCACCACATCCGCGGTCTCTGTGCCGCGCTTGTTCAGGCGGTGTCTGAGAGTGCCCACAGACGGCGGGAGTATGAATATCAGCACCGCTTCGGGGCATTTTTCCTTGACCTTCATAGCGCCCTGCACTTCTATCTCAAGGATAACATCCCTGCCTGCTGCCAGCATTTCCTCCACAGGCCCGCGGGGGGTGCCGTAGTAGTTGCCGCAGTAGCATGCGTATTCCAGCATTCCGTTATCCTCAATAAGCTTCTCAAAGCCCTCTTTTGTCATGAAGCGGTAGTTGACGCCGTCCTTTTCGCCCTCTCTCGGCGCTCTTGTGGTCGCCGAAACAGAGTAGTAGAACTCGTGTCTTTTCTTTACCTCTTCAAGTATAGTGCCCTTTCCGCAGCCTGACGGTGCAGAAACGACTATCAGCAGGCCTCTCGGCATATCCTCACTCCTCATCGGGAATATCACCGGCAGAATCCGCCCTCGTCATAACGGACGACGGTGAGAGCGCGGACAGTATAACATGATCACTGTCCATGACCAGCACGCACTTTGTCTTTCTGCCGTATGTGGCGTCTATCAGCATACCTCTGTCCCTGGCGTCCTGTATGATCCTCTTTATCGGGGCGGACTCGGGGCTCACCGCACACACAAGGCGCTGAGCGGAGACAGCGTTGCCGTATCCTATAGGTATCAGTTCCATACCATCACATCACTCTATATTCTGAATCTGTTCCCTTATCTTCTCGATCTCGCTCTTGAGCTCCACAACAGCCTTGGTTATCGCTATATCCTGAGCCTTTGAGCCGATAGTATTGGCTTCGCGGTTGAACTCCTGTATCAGAAAGTCAAGCTTTCTTCCCACAGGCTCGCTCATGCCGAGCATATCGGTGAGCTGTGCTATATGGCTCTTGAGCCTTACAGTCTCCTCCGCTACGGCCACCTTGTCGGCAAATACCGCCGCTTCCGTGACTATGCGCTGCTCGTCGATGTCCTTTTCCGCAAGCACCTCGCACAGTCTTGTATAAAGCCTGCTGCGGTAATTCTCCACGGACTGGGGCGAGAGCCTTTCGATCTCGCATACCAGACGGTCTATCACATCAAGACGCTCGAGTATGTCCTCGCGCATCCTGCTGCCCTCTTTTTCACGCATGGAGACGAATTTTTCTATCGCCTCATCCGTAACGCTCCTTACGTCGTTCCATATCTGCTCTTCGTCCTCGGGAGCCTTCTTCACGGCAAATATATCAGGCAGACGCATAATGTTCGAGAGCGTCAGGTCGTCGGTGAGCCCCAGCTCGTCCTTCACGCTCCTGAGCGCGTCAACGTAGCCCTTTGCCACGGGCATATTCACTGCTATCTCGGCATCGGTGATGTCGGTATTGACTATAAGAACGCTTACCTCCACCTTGCCGCGGGATATCCTGCCGCCGAGATGGGTCTTGAGCTTTTCCTCAAGATATCCGTAAGCCCTGGGAACTCTTGATGAGAATTCGTAGTATCTGTGATTTACCGAACGTATCTCCACCGTAATGTCGCGCCCGCCGACAGATGCCTCGGCCCTGCCGAATCCGGTCATACTCTTTATCATATTCTGCTCCGTATACTTGAATCACTGTCCCGCCGGACCTCAGGCTCCAGGCCCTGCAGGGCATACTTATCCTATTTTTAAACAAACCTATGTTACAGTATATCACAGTATTCTTATAAAATCAAGCGTTTAGGCTCAAATTCCGCAGATTTTGTGCAGTATGCACACAGATATTTTCCAAACACGCACGGACGCTGTATAAATAAAGGCGTGAAATCAAGGCTGTGTCAAAATATCCGAAAAATCAAAAAAAATCAAATACCGCTTGACATAAACACCTTTTTGAGTTATAATAAGCTTATTGAAAGTGGGGTATCACGGCTTTCGCGATGCTCCGCTCCAAACGGACCATAACAGCTTTAAGCAGGTTCTCATAATCTGAACGTCTGCTTTTTGCTTTTTTTGCATCTGAATTTTGCAAGTTTTGTCTTCGTAAAATTCATTTTTGCATAATTCCGTTTATACTAAATTTTTATATAAAGGAGATAGTATCATGGCTAAAATGCTCAACGCGCCTCTTACCAAGAACCCTTATGTTCTCAAGTGGGTAGAGGAGCAGATCGCACTCACAACTCCCGACTACGTTATGTGGATCGACGGCTCACAGGCTCAGCTCGATCAGCTCATCAACGAGGTTTGCAGCCTTCCCGAGGGCAACAACGACAAGATGTACAGACTCAACCCCGTTAAGCTCCCCGGCTGCCTTTATCACAGAACTCTCCCCAACGACGTTGCACGTGTTGAGGACAGAACTTTCATCTGTACCCCCACTAAGGAAGAGGCAGGTCCTACCAACAACTGGATGGATCCCGCTGAGATGCACGCTAAGCTCGAAAAGCTCTACACAGGCTGCATGAAGGGCAGAACAATGTATGTAATCCCCTACTCCATGGGTCCTATCGGTTCTCCCATAGCTAAGGTAGGCGTTGAGGTTACAGACTCCATCTATGTTGTTCTCAACATGAACATCATGACAAGAATGGGCGTACAGGCATTCTCCAACCTCGGCGACGAGAACCCCGATTTCGTTAAGGGTCTCCATGCAAAGGCTGACGTTAATCCCGACGAGAGATACATCGTTCAGTTCCCCCAGGAGAACAGCATCATGTCCATCAACTCCGCATACGGCGGAAACGTTCTTCTCGGCAAGAAGTGCTTCGCTCTCAGAATCGCTTCCTATCAGGGCAAGAACGAGGGCTGGATGGCTGAGCATATGCTCATCCTCGGCGTTAAGCGTCCTGACGGCGATATCAAGTATATCACCGCTGCATTCCCCTCTGCATGCGGCAAGACCAACCTCGCAATGCTCATTCCTCCCAAGTTCTTCAAGGAGCAGGGCTATGAGGTATTCACAGTCGGCGATGATATCGCTTGGATGAAGCCCGGCAAGGACGGCAGACTCTACGCTATCAACCCCGAGAAC
>CACZPE010000128.1 GCA_902782875.1 uncultured Ruminococcus sp.
TATACAACAATTACGTAAAAAAGTCAAGCGCCGGTGCGACCGGCAGCGGTTTCGCAGATATATCTATCGGAGACTACTGAGTTTGCAGCTCGGTACCTTTTGATTTCCTGCAATATTTCACTTGAGACAGGCAAAGCCTGCAGTTAGGTCGTTGATTAATTCCTTGGAGAGGGTGATATTCGCGGTCCGGTACCTTCGATTTCACGGCGGATTGTATACAAAAAGCACTTCCCGCGATGTAGGGGGAAGTGCTTTTGATACTGTTATCCGTCAGGTATTCCGATCATACCTTGGGAAGATTTGCAACAGACTTTGCGATCTCATCATCGGTGGGAATATAGTCGCTCATCTTGCCGTCGTTGTATGCGGCATATGCGTACATATCGAAATATCCTGTACCTGTGAGACCGAAGAGTATGGTCTTCTCCTCGCCTGTTTCCTTGCATCTGAGAGCCTCGTCGATGGCTGCTCTGATAGCGTGGCTGCTTTCAGGAGCGGGGAGTATGCCCTCAACTCTTGCAAAGCGCTGAGCTGCTTCGAATACTGCTGTCTGCTCGTAGGATCTTGCTTCCATAAGTCCCTGATCGTAAAGCTCGGAGAGTATAGCGCTCATGCCGTGATAGCGCAGGCCGCCCGCATGGTTGGGTGAGGGCATGAAGCCGCTGCCGAGGGTATACATCTTCTGCAGGGGGCATACCTTGCCTGTGTCGCAGAAGTCATATGCGTAAACGCCTCTTGTGAAGCTGGGGCAGGATGCGGGCTCAACTGCGATTATCCTGTAATCGGCCTCGCCCCTGAGCTTTTCGCCCATGAAGGGAGCAACGAGTCCGCCGAGATTGGAGCCGCCGCCTGCGCAGCCGATGATAATATCGGGCTTGATGTCATACTTATCCATTGCGGTCTTGCACTCAAGACCTATTACTGTCTGGTGCAGAAGCACCTGGGAAAGCACGCTGCCCAGTACATAGCGGTAGCCGTCCCTTGTGGTGGCAGCTTCAACAGCTTCGGATATAGCGCAGCCGAGGCTTCCGTTGGTATCGGGGAATTCAGCGAGTATCTTTCTGCCGACCTCAGTTGTAGTAGAGGGCGAGGGAGTAACGCTTGCGCCGTAGGTGCGCATAACCTCTCTGCGGAAAGGCTTCTGCTCATACGATACCTTTACCATATACACATTGCAGTCAAGGCCGAAGTACGAGCATGCCATGGAGAGAGCTGTGCCCCACTGGCCTGCACCTGTTTCGGTGGTGACGCCCTTGAGCCCCTGCTTCTTTGCATAGTATGCCTGAGCTATGGCGGAATTGAGCTTATGGCTGCCGCTGGTATTGTTGCCCTCAAACTTGTAGTATATCTTTGCGGGTGTCTCGAGAGCCTTTTCAAGGCAGTATGCCCTTACCAGGGGAGCGGGACGGTACATCTTGTAGAAAGAGAGTATCTCATCGGGTATGTCGATATATGCTGTGGTGTCATCAAGCTCCTGCTTTACGAGCTCTTCGCAGAATACATGGGAGAGTTCCTCTGCGGTAACGGGCTTGAGTGTGCCGGGATTGAGCATCGGAGCAGGCTTCTTCTTCATGTCTGCACGGACGTTATACCATTTTGTGGGCAGCTCGTCCTCTGAAAGGTAGATCTTGTAGGGTATTTTTTCGTTTGTGCTCATGATCATTCATTCTCCTTTTAAAATTTTCGGATGATCGTCGGGAAACAATAAAGCCCCGACATATTCATGCCGGGACAGAAAATTCTGCGGTGCCACCCTGCTTGCCGTGATCTTAAAGTCACAGCCTCTCATGTGTGTCTTCTGAACACACCGCATTTGTTAACGCAGTGCTGCTGCGGCTCGCCTACTCCGTAATGTTTCGGTCCGCCCTCCGGGGCCCATTCATCCGCCTCGTCCGTACTGCCTTGCACCATACAGCAGCTCTCTGCAACATCGGTAAACGGATTACTTACACCTCATCATCGGTTTATGTATAGATGATATCATAAAAATACTGGTTTGTCAAGAGATGAAGTGATTTTTCGGCGTTTTCTGTACATACAGCCGAAAATATCGGTTACAATAATTACAATATGGAATTATTGTTGAAAAAGCAGCCTGCATATGCTAAAATATACAGGTAACTCAACACGCATACGAACAGAGACACAGATATCCACGCAGGAAAGAAAGGAAAGATACAGGATATGAAAAGAAACACAAGACAGACATTATGTCTGCTGACCGCAATTGCAGTCACAGCTTCTTCTGTTTTTTTCGCAGGCTGTTCAAACAAGCCCGCAGGAAATAACGGAGGAAATCAGCAGTCTTCATCGGGACAGACCATGTCTCAGGAAGAGATAAGCAAGGTGCTTGCATTCAAGACTGAGGATGTAAATTCCCCTCAGGGCAGGACCTTTGACGGCACCGTAATATACAAAAACGGACTGTTCTATGGCATCAGCAGCGCATTCAAGAACACATCCACCGGCGAGGATGATTACAGCTACGAATCAACAACGAATATAATCATATTCGACGAATCCGGCAACATAAAGACAGAGATCCCCGTGATCAAGACAAGCAGTGCCGAATACTGCTACGGCAACATAAGCGGCGATCTTTCGGTCGGCGCTGACGGCAGTGTGACCTGCATGGTGTCTATGACCAAGTACGACCCCGACACATATGCAGAGGATACAGCGGTCACTCTCAAGACCTATGACACATCAGGCCAGGAGATAGCATCGGCAGATATGACCTCCGTGCTCGAAAGCGGACAGGACAGCTATATATCCTCCTGGATATCCGACAAGGACGGCAATGCATATATCTCCACAGGCGAAAAAGTGATCGTATTCGACAAGAGCGGTACCAAGCTCTTTGAGATAGACGCTGCACCGGGCGACAGCTCATGGCTCAGCAGCTTGATCCTCACAAACGAGGGCAAGGCTGCCTATACCGTAATGTCATATGCAGCCGAACAGTCATCGGTAATACTCACCGAGATCGACGTTGCCGCAAAGGGCAAGGGCAAGAACTATGACCTCAACGGCATCTCCGGCTCCTATTCCGTTATAAACGGCGGCGGCGACTATCTTCTCTATGCCAAGAGCGACACGGGCGTAATCGGCGTAAAGCCCGACCTTACCGTGGAAAGCGTGCTCAATCTTCTCTCTCTCGGTATAGACAACTCCGATATGAACGGCATATATGTAGCTGAGGACGGTTCCTTCTACCTCAATTCCTACAAGGAGGACAAGCCTCTGACAAAGGTGTATGCTGTTGATGCATCCGAGATAAAGGAAAAGAAGATCATCACCCTCGGCTGCTTCTCGACTGACTGGTCCATGCGCTCACTGATCGCAGACTACAACAAGAAGAACGAGGAATACACGATCGTTGTAAACAGCTATTCCGACACAAACAATACCGCAGACTATTCCGCAGCCCAGACAGCATTCAACAACGAGCTGCTTTCCGGCAAGGTGCCCGATATAGTCCTTATCGACAACACCATGCCCTATGACAGCTATGCAACAAAGGGACTCTTCACCGATCTCTACGAGCTTATCGACAACGATCCCGAGCTCACCCGCGACAGCTTCATGACCAATGTGCTCACAGCTATGGAGACAGGCGGAAAGCTTTATACCATCACCCCGTCTTATGCGGTGACCACCTATGCGATAAAGCCCTCTCATCTCAAGAACGTCAGCACCATTTCACTCACAGACGCAAAAGCGGAGTTATCCGCAATGGGTGAAGGCGCAGTGATCGCAAACGAGCTTACAAGAGAGGATTTCGTACTCGCTGCGATAAAGTATTCCGATTTCATAGACTACGAAAAGGCATCCTGCGATTTTGACAACGACTCCTTCAAGGCAATACTCGAATACTCCAAGGACCTCCCCGAAAAGATAGACTATGATAAGCTCTATGAAGAAAATCCCATGTACTACACCGAGCATGAGATGGATTTCATCAAGGACAAGATGCTTGTCAACAGATTATATCTGTATGACCTGACCTCCTTTGACTACAACAGGGCACAGTTCGGCAAGGACGGATATGCCTTCACCAACTTCCCGACAGACAGGGCTGTGGCAACCGGACTCATCTCGACTGATACACGAATAAGCATATCCAACACATCCACTTACAAGGATGCGGCGTGGGATTTCATCAAGTTCTGCCTCAGCGATTCTGTTACAGAGGATCATCCCGGTTACTACAACAATGACGGCCAGTATGTCACTTCCGATGATGTTGTATACAGAGTAAAGAACAATATGCCCATACTCAGGGACAAGTTCGACCTGATCGCATCCCACGCACTTGATCAGAAGTATTACTACAACTCCGACGGAGAAAAGATCCCCGATGAGAACACTTATTATCTCGGCGGTGAGGATGTAAAGCTCGATCCGATGACTCAGCAGGAACTCGACAAGCTGATCGAGGCATTCTCAAATACAACCAGGCTCGACAAGACAAACGAAGAGCTCATGACCATACTCAAGGATGAAATGGCAAGCTACTATGCAGGAAACAAGACGCTTGACGAAACAGTTTCCATAATACAGTCAAGAGCAAATATCTATATGAGCGAGCATTATTGATATCATAAAAGATACAGCCCCGTGCGATCACATATCGCACGGGGCGGCTTCTCATCCGCAGACACTTAAGAATAGACTGAAAACGTTATATGAAAAAGCTCCCCTTAAAGGGAGAATTTCAGACAAAAACGGGGCTGTCATTGCGGCAGCCCCGTGTGTGTTATTATATCAGATGACGGACTTCACGATGTTTTCCATTGTAAAGAAATCAACGGAAGAGGAAGTAGCTGCGGTATATGTGCGGCCGTCGCTGTGCCATACTGCGAAGGTATATCCTGTTTCATTGCCGTAGAAGGTGACATCCTGTCTGCCTATCCTCTCGGTGCAGGCTGCGGAGAAGCCTGAGGTATCGCCGACGATATCGTGGCTGTCCTTTGCGGTCTTTACTGTGAGGACGGTGCCGTCAGTGCTGTTCGAGGTATAAGTGTCGATGCCGTTAGCGGATGTGTGTACGGGTGTGGAGAAACCCTTAACTGTGAATGCGGGAATGGTATATATCTGCTGACGTACAACATAGGGCTGGTTTACAACAACGGGCTCTGTATAGGTATTGCCCCACATATCGGTATATACTGTGACCTGCTGTGTCACAGGTCTGCTGTAGGTGTAGCCGTATCCGTAGTTGTAGGTGTAAGTGTAGTTGTCGTATTCCTTATACTTCTGAAGGTCGGGCTCATATGTGTATGTGCCTGTTGCGGGATCGAGAAGCATATTGTCGTTAGTGTAGTTGTTGTAATAAACTGCTCCGTGTACTGTTACGGAAAGTGCTGCAGCTGCAGCGATTACGGTTGCGATTGCGGTGATGATTCTTGACTTTTTCATTTTGATTTCCTCCTGTATTTCCCTTTTGGTTTTAGTGGTTTTTGTTTTCTGTCTCTTTAACCGAAGGAAAATTCAAAAGGTACAAAAGAACTCAAAAAATTTTTTTCGGGATATGATCATCATAAAAAAGGGCTTTCACGCATCTTTGCGGAAAGCCCTTAATATCACTGTGCGGATTCATCATACATCGCACCCGAGAACGGCTGCAGTACGATGCCCTTTTTCTTTATGGTGTGTCCCTTTTCGGTGTGCAGCAGCTCGCGTAGAAGGGTACCGTCGATCTTTTCGCCGAAGGGTATGGTCTGCTCGCTGTCTGAGAAATTCAGTATGATCACTGTGTTTTCTTCGGCAGCTGTGCGCCTGTATGCAAACAGAGAGCCCGATATCTCGCTCAGGTCTATCCATTCAAAGGCGGCGGGGTCGTATTCTGCGGCATAAAGCGACGGACGCGCCAGATACAGCTTAGCCAGCTTTTTCATATACTCTGCAAATTCCTTGTGTGCGCTTTCGCCGAAAAGCTCCCAGTCCTGGCTGCGGTTTTCATCCCACTCCCTGAACTGGCCGAATTCGCTGCCCATGAAGAGCAGCTTCTTGCCCGGGTGAGTGTACATATACATGTAGAATGTGCGGGCCTGGGGGTATTTCTTCTCGCGGTCGCCCCACATTTTCTGTATCACCGTTGCCTTGCCGTGGACGTTCTCATCGTGCGAGAGGGGCAGCAGATAAAGCTCATTGCTGAAATAGTGCATGGAGAATGTGAGCTTTGACCTTGCGGCATCACGCTCTGCGGGAGGAGTGCGCATATAATCGAGAGTATCGTTCATCCAGCCCATATCCCATTTGTAGTCGAAACCGAGACCGCCGTATTCCACAGGAGCGGTGATCTTGGGGAACGAGGTGGAATCCTCGGCTATCAGTACCGCTGAGGGATGACGCTGATGCAGCCCCGAGTTCAGCCTGCGCAGGAAATCAACGGTCGAGCTGTTGACTCCTCTTGACGGGTCGCCCTGCCAGTATATCGCACGGCTTATCGCATCCATCCTGAGACCGTCAAAGTGATACACCCTGAGCCAGAAATTGGCGGCCGACTGCAGGAAGCAGCATACCTCGCGCCGTGAGTGTATAAAGTTGCAGCTGCCCCATTCGCTTATGCCCACATCGCTGCTCGGATATTCATACAGCGGGCTGCCGTCATATCTTGCAAGAGCGTAGCTGTCCATTGCGAAATGCACGGGCACGAAGTCCATTATCACGCCTATACCCGCATGGTGGCATTTGTCAACGAGCTGCATGAGCTCCTGCGGTCTGCCGTAGCGTGCAGTCGGAGCGAAAAAGCCCGTTGCCTGATATCCCCAGGATGAATCGGAGGGATGCTCCGCAAGGGGCATGAATTCTATGTGAGTAAATCCGTGTTCCTTTACGTAGCCTATAAGCTCATCCGCTATCCCGGAGTAGCTGTACCATCCGCCGTCCTTCTTTTTCCACGAGCCGAGATGGACTTCATATATATTCACAGGCTTGCTGTATCTCTTGTCTCTGCTCCTGAGCCATCTGTGATCGGTGAAGCGGTATGACATGAGATCGGTAACTATTGAAGCAAAAGCGGGGCGCAGCTCCATTGCAAATCCGTAGGGATCGCAGTGCTCGGTCCTGCCTGAGGCAGAGTATATGACATATTTGTACATATGCCCCGGGCGGGCGGCGGACGAAAAGTAGGTATATATCTGGCCGCTGCGCTGCATATCCTCCTCCTGCCAGCCGTTCCATTCGCCTATGATCGCTACTCTGTATGCAGACGGTGCATAGGTGCGGAACACAGTGCCGTTGGGATCGGTATGTGCGCCGAAAAATTCGTATGCGTCAAAAACTTCGCCCATATAAAATGCATGGAGATCCATATTGTAACAGTTCTCTTCCTTTCGATGATGTGAAGTTTTGATATCGGCAATATGCCTGTAACAATTATACCATATTATTTATATTTTGTCAATTATATACGAAATTGTAAAATTGCCGATATTCTGAAGATAAAATTGTACCTTTTTCCTTTTTTGTCGGTAAAATACACGCGTGGGAAAGTTATGGTCGGTTTGTGACCGCTTTTTTTCCGTTTTTTAATTGACAGACGTGATTGTATATGGTACAATTATACTAAGGGATCATGTCCGATCTCACACACTATGAAAAGGGGGACTATCATTATGAAAAAGAAGATTACCGCAATCGCAGCTGCAGCCCTTATGGCAGCGTGTATGTCTGTTCCTGTTTCAGCCGATGTGTATGTGGATCAGTACGGCAACGTATATGACAACGGCTATTTTTACGGATATAACAATTCAGGCGTATACTATGACTACGGCTACTATGCACCGGGTACAGTCATCTATGACAACGGGTATATCCCCACAGGCACCCGCGTGACCACAAAGGCAAACAACGCTCCCACTCTCAACTACGGAGCTGACGGAAACTATGCACCTGCTACGGGCGCAAAGACCAAGGCCAAGAACACTGCGAAGCCCAAGACCAGCACTCCCAAGAAGACCGTGCGCGTTGTAAAGAAGACAACTACTACTGCCAACGGCTGGAGATATATCAACGGCAATACCTACTACTACAAGAACGGCAAGCCTCTCAAGGGCAGATACAAGATCGGCGGCGAATATTACTATTTCAGCACCAAGAGCGGAGCTATGCTCACGGGCTTTATAAAGATCGGCAAGAGCTATTACTATTTCGGCTCTGACGGAGTTATGCGCACCGGCTTTATGAAGATAAACGGCAGCTATTACTACTTCGCATCCAACGGTGCTATGAAGACAGGCAGGATCAGGATCAACGGTACGATATACACCTTCGGTTCTGACGGCAGACTCATATCGCCTGCATTAACATCAACATCGGTAATTTACTACAAATAAAAGGGATAGAAAAGAAAGGGAGATAACACATGAACAGAAAGCCTGCGGCAGCCGCACTGGCACTGATGATGTCGCTCTGCGCAATTTCTGCGGCAGCACCCGCTGCGGGGGCATACACAGATGCACCTGCATACGTGAGCCTTAAGAAAACTACAGCGACTGACAAAACAAACAGTACCGACAACAAGAAAGAAACCAAAAAGAAGCTCTACGGCTGGCAGACGATTGACGGAAAGAAATATTACTACGGCAAGAAGGGCGTGCCTCTCAAGGGATGGAAGCGCCTGAGCGGATTCCAGTACTATTTCAATCCGAGTACAGGTGAAGCGACTACAGGAGTTGCGGATATCGATCATGCAACATACTATTTCGGCACGGACGGCAAAATGAAGACCGGCTTCCAGACTATCGACAAGAAGAAGTACTGGTTTGCAAATGACGGCAAGATGCTCAAGAACACCGAAAAGAAGATCAGCGGCAAATATTATATATTTGACGAGGACGGCGTGATCATAAGCACCAGCAGTTCTGAGGGCGGCAAGAAGATCATCACCATCGACAAGCTGAGAAACAGAACTTCCCTCAGGGGCGATCTTACCGATGATGAATGGAAGAATGCCTATGCAGAGGCGCTGCGCGTTGTCGAGCCCCTGCTCAACAAGAGCAAGGAGGAGCAGATAAAGGGCGTGGTTGAGGAGATATATAACAGAAAATGCTATATTCTCGTATCTGACGGCATGATACATTCTTCTGACCCTTACGGATTCTTCGTTGACGGCGTGACCAACTGTGAAGGTACCGCAAAGTCTGTGGGCCTCTGCCTTGATATGCTCGATATAAGCTATGAGAAGGTAAGCGGCGGCTGGAACGATTCCACATGGATCAGGATAAAGGTCGGCAATGACTACTACATAGCAGACGGTTTCAATAACTATTATGTCAAGGAGCAGGAACCCTACAAGCATCCGTATCTTTGATAAACACAGCGGCGCAGGATATTCCTGCGCCTTTTTGTTAACCGCTTAAGGGTATCATTGACGGCAGAGGGGTGCTGTTTCTTCCGCTGTACAGGTCAGGGAGTATTAGAAGTTCTTATTAAATTCTAATATGATTTTAATTGACATAATGTTTAAAATGTGATAAAATGATAATATCCGTTAAACTGATATGGGGGATATTTATGCA
>CACZPE010000129.1 GCA_902782875.1 uncultured Ruminococcus sp.
CAATTGTCATATGAATAAATGCACATATATACAACAGTGCATTTTATCTCCATATCACGAGCAGTCCGGTGTCATAGTTAATAAGTGCTCCTGTATACGGGTTCCACGTGGAATCATCATCCCCGCAGAATATCACGGAGCCGTCCAGATCGTCGTGTATGCCCGCATCCTTGTACACTCTGTCATATATATATCTCGGCAGCCTGTTCGGGCAGGCGTTCAGATATGCATATTCACCGCTGTATTCGTTCCTGTCTCGCTCTATGGCCTCCGTTTCAAGGTCACATACCGTGCGGGTGTACCGCGTATTCTGCGATATCATGGCTTCATAGTCCTTAAGGTATGCCCTGTCGGTATGGATGACAAGATACGCATAGGGGCGGTAATCCTGCGCGAGCAGCTGCTTATCCGTGCGGAAATAATAATCCGCCGCGCCCCTCGGGATGCTTTCGGGGAGGATATCCCCCGCAGATTTCTTCACGCCGTTTATATACACATATCTCTTTGCGGCATACATACCGACGTTCTTTTCAAAGCCCGTACATATCACAGGGAACACAAACGCGCCCACCATCAGTATCAAAGCGGCTGTACGAAGGACCGCGAGTATAACTTTTACCGCCCTGTTGTTCAGGGAAAATCTGTACAGCACGCATACAGCGATAAGATACAGGAACCATCCGCCGAAGGCGGGGGCTAATCCGAGATCGTCAACGCACGCCAGAAACAGCATGCCTCCGAAGAACAATATGGCAGCATACACAGAGAGTACCGCAGCATCCGCCTTTGACATAACGCGCGAAGCATCCTTGCCGAATATCTTCATATCTCACTGAAATTTCCGAGGAAGCGGAAATAGCTCATGGACGACCTGAGATCGTCAAGGAGAGTAACCACCTTCCGGTTGGTATACGACCCCTCGAAATCGAGGAAGAACTGCACGTCAAAATCCTTTCCCGCAACGGGCATGCTCACTATCTTTGTGAGATTGAGGCCGTTGACGGCGAATTTGGTCAGCGTTCTGTAAAGTCCGCCGGGGGTATGGGGCGCTGTAAAGGATACCGCTACGGTATCAGCGCCGTCGGGAGAGGCAAATTCCTTTGAGAAGCATATGAATCTGGTGAAGTTAGGGTAGGCATTTGCCACCTTGTCGTCTATGATCTTCAGACCCAGATTCTCCGCACATTCCTTTGAGCATATGCACGCTATATCATCGGGAGAGCTCTTCACCATCTCCGCAGCAAGGGCGGTATTTGCGTACTCCATGGGGATGTAGCTGTGCGCCTTCAGAAAGTCCGAACACTGCGCAAGAGCCTCTTTCTTTGAGAACACCTTTGATATGTTCTCGGAGGGAGTTTCGGGCTTTGCCGCAAGAACATGGGTTATCTCCACGCGTATGACGCTGTTTATATAAAGTTCCTTCTGTGCCAGCAGCGCATAGGTCTCCTCTATAGTGCCGACAGTGGAATTCTCAAGGGGCAGTATACCGAAATCTGCTCTGCCGCTCTCCACAAGGCCTACCACGTCGGAAAAGCTTGTCATGAAGCGTATCGGCTTGTCCTTGCCGAACTGCTTTATGCACGCCTGCTCGGAATAAGCCCCCGATGTGCCCTGACACGCGATGACCTCGGCCTTTTCGGGCTCGAACATCTTCGGCACCTGATAAAGCTTGCCCTTCGTCAGCTCCTCCGCCTGAAGGCACTTGCTTATATCCATAAGGCTCGAGAACAGTACTGCAGATGCATCAGACAGCCAGTACGGGGAATTGATCCTCACATTGTTGATGATCTCCTTCTCCCTGCCGTCCTGATATATGGGCAGTCCCTTTTCCTTCTTATATACAGCTATGTTCCTGCATATCTCCATCCTCTTCTCAAAGAGGGAGAGCATCTGCATATCTATCTCGTTTATCTCACTGCGAAGCGAGTTAAGATCAAGCTCCATACCATCATTCCTTTATGTCTTTCCTGTCAGGACAGATCGGCAAGCTCCATATAAGTGCCTGCGTTGTCCGCTATATAATCCTTGCGCCCCTGCAGATCATCGCCCAGCAGAAGGTCAAACATCTTCGATGTCTCCTCCGCATCAGAGGGCATGACCTTTATAAGACGCCTTGTATCAGGGTTCATCGTAGTGAGTGACATCATTTCAGGGTCGTTCTCACCAAGACCCTTCGAGCGGTCTATCTTGTACTTCTCGCTGTCTATCTTTGCGAGTATCTCCGTCTTTTCCTTCTCGGTATACGCAAAGTAGGTCATATTCTTTGTCGTGATCTCAAAGAGCGGCGATTCCGCTATATACACATACCCCTGCTCAATCAGCGTGGGAGTGAGGCGGTAGAGCATCGTCAGCACCAGCGTGCGTATCTGATAGCCGTCCACATCCGCATCGGTACAGATTATTACCTTGTTCCAGCGGAAATTGTCTATAGAGAAGGTCGCAAGCTCCTTGTTGGCCTTGCTCTTGACCTCAACACCGCAGCCGAGCACCTTGATTAGGTCTGTTATGATATCGCTCTTGAATATGCGCTCATAATCGGCCTTGAGGCAGTTGAGAATCTTTCCTCTTATGGGTATGATCGCCTGAAATTCGGCGTTTCTTGCGGTCTTGCACGAACCGAGAGCCGAGTCGCCCTCTACTATATATATTTCGCGTCTGCTCTTGTCCCTTGTGCGGCAGTCAACGAACTTCTCCACCATATTCGCAAGGTCTATCTGCTTGGTGAGGGTATTTTTCGTGTTCTGCCTTATCCTCTCCGCAGATTCACGGCTCTTCTTGTTTATGAGCACCTGATCGCATATCTTCTGCGCATCTGCGGGATTCTCTATGAAGTATACCTCCAGCTGATGCTTGAGGAAGTCCGTCATGTTTTCCTGTATGGACTTATTGTTTATAGCCTTCTTGGTCTGGTTCTCATAGGAAGTGAAGGACGAGAAGGTGGCGGATATAAGCACGAGGCTGTCGAGCACATCGGCTACGGTAACGCTCTTTTCGTTCTTCTGATACTTGTTGTTTGCCTTGAGATATCCGTCTATGACCGAGCGGAAAGCCGACTGCACCGCCTTCTGCGGAGAGCCGTCATGTGTGAGCTCGCTCGAGTTGTGGTAGTATTCCTGAAAAGCTTCCTTATTCGTAAAGGAAAACGCCGCCGACAGCTTCATCTTGTATTCGGGGCGGTCATCCGCATCTCTGCCTGTGCGCTCCGTGGTGCAGAACTGTATATCCGTTATCCTGTCCTCGCCCGTAAGCTCCTCAAGATAATCGACTATGCCGTTTTCATAATAGAATAGTGTCTCCTCAAACTTGCCGTCTGGCATCTCACAGCGGAAGACGAAGTTTATCTTCGGGTTTACCACTGCCTGCTTCTTGAGGGTCTCCTCGAAATACTCGCGGGGTATATCTATATCGGTGAATACCTCGGTATCGGGCTTCCAGCGCTGCACTGTACCCGTGCGCTTTCCCTTGTAGGGGGTCTTTTCAAGGCCGCCTACATTCTTGCCCTTCTCAAAGTGAAGATCGTATTTGAACCCGTCACGATACACCGTGACATCCATATACTCCGATGCGTACTGCGTAGCGCACGCACCCAGG
This sequence comes from uncultured Ruminococcus sp., assembly GCA_902782875.1. Next base: position 3,592 of record CACZPE010000129.1, read on the forward strand.
CCGTTGAGGCCGAGGGAGAATTCATATTCGCTGTTGTCATACTGGCCGCCTGCCTACATCTCGCAGTATACAAGCTCCCAGTTATATCTCTGTTCGGTATTGTTGAAATCCACAGGACAGCCTCTGCCGAAATCCTCCACTTCCACCGAATGATCGAGAAAGCGGGTAACTATTATTTTATCGCCGTTGCCGTCTCTCGCCTCATCTATGGAGTTCGACACTATCTCAAAGACAGAGTGCTTGCAGCCCTCAAGGTCATCCGACCCGAATATTACCGCAGGACGTTTTCTGACTCTTTCCTCGCCTTTCAGCAGCACTATGCTCTCGTCATTATAGCTGTTCTTTTTTCTTGGCATATCTTTCCCTTTCTTTCAAAACATAAAAAACCAATTTACATTATACCGCAAACAAACGCAAAAGTCAATCACAAATTTGCCGGTACGACCGGCAGCGACTTCTGTCGGCAGTGCCGACAGCCACTTCGCTGATTAATTATTTAAGGCGGATGCATTTGCGGCCCGGTAACTTTTGTTTGCGAAAAAACCTTCCACCACAATCTTCGGTTGCGGTCAGCCCACTGCGTAGGGCACTTCCCTTTCAGTGGAGATTTACCCTATCCTATATATGAATAACGTTTTTTGTTAACTATACTTATAAGTATAGCCGAAAAAAATTACATCAAACAAATCAGAGTGCCTTTGCCTCCCCTGAAAGGGAAGTCCTTTTTGCTACGCAAAGAGGGGGACCAACGCTGTAAGCGTTTGTGGAAGGGTCATTACACCTATGTCCTGATTTTACATTCACTCCACACTCCACTCTCAACACTCCACACTAATACGGCACCGCCGCCTGCAAACTGTTACCGCATTGACACTGAATTGTAGTTGATTTTTACACGGCTTTGCGTTACAATGTAATTTGAATGAATATGTCCCCGAAAAGGAGAGTATATATGGACAACGTCATGAAAGTCCTCAAAAACAGATGGTTCCAGGCGTTCGTGAGCCTGCTCGGCATCGCTTACACCGCCATGCTTCTGTATTTTGACTACATAGTATTTTTCTATAACATCGAGTATACCGACAGAAAGACCTTTGCGATACTTGCCTCGGTATTCTCCGTGCTGGTATGCCTGCTCGACCTCTATACCAGACATTCGCCGATAACGTGCATACTCGCGATGATAAATATGCCCGCATTCCTGCCGCTGATGCTGCTCGACTGGGGCAACTGGCCGCTTCTCGTGCCTGCGTTCATAGTAACGCTGTTCGGTTTCTTCTGCTGCCATATGAACGAGACGGCAAAGACCATATTCGGCACTATATTCCTGCTGCTGTACATACTCGGCGGCATAGCGTTCTTCCTTGTAATGAACGTATTCCGCGTGAATACAGTCGATACCCTTATAGAGCAGGGCGTATCCCCCTCGGGCGCATTCAGGTACTACGTGCTCGACGTGCAGAACAAGTCCACCGGCAAGAAATGCGTATACATCCAGCCCAACACCCTCGATGAGGACAAGGGCTTCATAAAGCTCAACACCACTATAAAGAAGCTCATAAAGCAGCAGAGCAACCCCGTGGAGTTCGACTGCGAGTGGAGCGGCACAAAGATGATCATAAACGGCGAGGAATACTTCGACGAGCTCAGATACATCGGCGAGGAGAACGGCCATGCGGTATACGACATCGCAGACAGGGGCTGGAACTACACATTCTTCTCCATAGACTATCCGATATTCACTACTATAGAAAATATCAAGGGCAAGATCGACAAGATCTCCGACAAAAAGCAGACCACTGTGACAACAAAGGCTGATGAACAGGAAAAGTCAGACGACAAGAAATCCGACGAAAATAAATCCGACAGCAGTGACGAAAATTCCTCAAAGCAGGAAAATGACAATTGATATTATTGGTTTTACACAAAAAAAGCACAGAAATTTTGTATTTAAATTCATGCGGTACACTTGACAAATTTGTAAAATAATTGTATAATATATGAGTTATATCATTTCGCTCCGATACAGAAATAGGGTGCATATGGTATGATACGGGCATAGCCCGTCGCTTTTGGGAAGATATCTGCCTTAAAGCGATGTCTTTTCGGGGTAGAATCCTCTGCTCTTTATAAGCAGCAAAGGGAGGGAACAGTAATGGCAGAAGTTCGTGTAAGAAACAACGAATCTTTGGATGCGGCTCTTAAGCGCTTCAAGAGGGATTGCGCAAGAGACGGCGTTATCGCTGAAGTCCGCAAGAGAGAGCACTATGAGAAGCCTTCGGTAAAGCGCAAGAAGAAGTCTGAGGCTGCTCGCAAGCGCAAGTATTGATTACTGTTTATCGGGTTGTCGTATGACAGCCCGATATTTGTATAACTGAAAGGATGAGATCATGACACGGTCTGTATTCGTATTGCTACTGGCGCTGTCCGTCGCCCTCACTGGCTGTACGGCCGCTCCCCCCGCCGATACCCCTCAGGTACAGGAGACTCAGGCTGCCGTGCAGGAAAAGAAATTCACCGAGCTTGTAAAGCCCCTCGGCAGGACCTGTGAAGACAACGGCACGCTCTGGCTGGGATATTCCGGCAGCGGCGCGGCGTTTTCCTTTAAAGGGCGAAAGCTCACAGTGACGATCTCGGGCGACTCCGCCGCTTTAACAGGCGACGAAAACTCCCGGGCAAGGATAGCCGTTTTCGTAAACGGTGAGCGACAGACCGATGATATGATAAACGAAAGGGAAAAGACCTATACCATAATAGACAGCGATTCGGAGCAGACAGCGGATATCCGCATAGTCAAGCTCTCGGAATCGGGCAATTCCCTGTGCGGCATAAAGAATATCGAATATGACGGTACTATATCCCCCGCCGCGGAAAATCCTCTGAAAATTGAGTTCATAGGCGACTCCATCACCTGCGGCTACGGAGTGGACGATGAAGTGAAGGAGCATCATTTCTCCACCTCCACCGAGGACTGCACAAAGGCATATGCCATAAAGACCGCGGAAAAACTGGGCGCGGACTACAGCCTGGTATCCCTCAGCGGCCACGGGATAGTATCGGGCTATTCCGACGGCAAGGTGCAGCAGAAAAACCAGGTGATGCAGAAATACTACGACAGGTTCGGAGTATCCCATACCACCTTCGGCGACGGCAGGAGGGCCTATGATATAGTATGGGACCACAGCCGGTTTGAGCCTGACGTGATAGTCATAAACCTCGGCACCAACGACTCGAGCTGGTGCAGGCAGGAGGAGGACAGGCTGGAAGACTTCACCCTGAAGTATGCCGAATTCCTGAAGCATCTGCGGGAGGTACATCCTGATTCAAAAATAGTATGCACTCTGGGTATAATGGGTGCCGACCTTTACCCGTATATAGAGGAGGCTGTATCCGCATACACCTCTGAAACAGGCGACAAGAACGTTTATACCATGCGATTTGACACGCAGGACATAAAGGACGGCGTCGGCGCGGACTGGCATCCGTCTGAAAAGACACACGAAAAGGCCGCAGACAAGCTGGCTGCATATCTCAGAGAGATCATATGACCCGAGCGCACTTCTGCGGGAAGTGCGCTTTTTTTATATCCTGCTCCCATTATGCAACTGTTATCAAACACCGTTGCATTTTTTCTTAAATTTAATGCAAAAAACTATTGACATATATAAAAATACATAGTATAATTCTGTTTAGTATCGCGCTTGTTTTGTCCTGTTTGAGGGTGAGCGGCGGCGATATGCTCGCAGGAATATTTTGCAGGATATTCATTTTTATCTTGCAGTGTAACAGGAGAATATATATGATAAGACTTGGTATCCTCGGCTACGGCAACCTCGGCAGGGGTGTGGAGAAGGCCGTACAGCACACAAACGACGTGAAGCTCTGCGCTGTATTCACACGCAGGGATCCTTCACAGCTCAAGATACAGACAGCAGGCGTTCCCGTATACAGCGCTGATGATCTCGCTGCTCACAAGGACGATATAGATGTCCTCATCCTCTGCGGCGGCAGTGCGAATGATCTTCCCGTACAGACTCCCGAGGCTGCAAAGTACTTCAATGTAGTTGACAGCTTTGATACTCACGCAAGAGTGCCCGAGCACTTCGCTAATGTAGATGCAGCTGCAAAGGCAGCAGGCAAGGTGGGCATAATCTCCATCGGCTGGGATCCCGGTCTGTTCTCTCTCATGAGACTCTACTCCAACGCAGTTCTTCCCGACGGAAGCGACTATACCTTCTGGGGCAGAGGTGTCAGCCAGGGCCATTCCGATGCTATCAGACGCATCGAGGGCGTAAAGGATGCAAGACAGTACACTGTACCCGTCCCCGCAGCTCTTGAAAAGGTAAGAAACGGCGAAAATCCCGTACTCTCCACCAGGGAGAAGCACACAAGAGAATGCTATGTAGTAGCTGAAGAGGGCGCAGACAAGGCCAAGATAGAAAATGCTATCAAGACCATGCCCAACTACTTCGCAGACTATGACACCACCGTGAACTTCATCTCCGAGGAGGAGCTGAAGGCCAAGCACAACGCGATTCCTCACGGCGGCAGCGTTATCCGCACAGGCACAACAGGTGACGGCACCAACAAGCACGTTATCGAATTCAGCCTCAAGCTCGATTCCAACCCCGAATTCACCTCAAGCGTACTCGTTTCCTTTGCAAGAGCAGCTTACAGGCTCAATTCCGAGGGCGCAACGGGCTGCAAGACTATATTCGACATTCCTCCCGCATACCTTATCGACAGGAGCGGCGAGGATATCAGGGCACATCTTCTCTGATAACCGTACACGTACCATCAGCTGCCATATCCTATGCGGGTATGGCAGCTTGTTTTTTTAAGGAGTATTGATATGAATCACATAGGCACACAGACTATAGAAACAGAAAGACTTATTCTCCGCAGATTTGAGTACAGCGACACTGACGCGGTATTTGCAAACTGGGCTTCTGATGAGCAGGTACAGAAGATGTACTCAGAGCCCGTATACGAGACAAAGGAAGCCGTAAAGGAGCTTCTTGGCAATTATATCGGCAGATATGAGAGCGATGATTATTACCGCTGGGCGGTCATACTCAAGGAAAGCGGCGAATGTATCGGGCAGATAGCGTATTTCTTTGTTGATACCAAAAATCATTTCGCAGAGATAGAATACTGCATCGGTGCGGCCTTCCAGGGCAGGGGCCTTGCCACAGAAGCCGCAAAGGCAGTCATAGTATACGGCTTTGAGAAGATAGATCTTCACAAGGTGCAGATATGCTGCAAGGAGATCAACCCGAAATCAAGGCGCGTTATCGAAAAATGCGGACTTACCTATGAGGGTATGCTGCGCGACTATTTCTATATGGACGGAAAGTATATCGGGAGACTGTATTTTTCTGTTCTCAGAGATGAATACCTTTGCTGTAGGGTATAGGGTTTAGGGTGTAGGGTTTAGTAATTGTATATTTGCGAGCAAATTATACATTTAGTATACTCAATCTTAATTGTACAAATCATAATCACCGAAAGCTCCGCTTTCGGTGATTTTCTATACCCTGAATAAGAATAAAGAAAAAACAACGATCAGGTTTTAACTCCACTCTCCACACTCCAAACTCCA
>CACZPE010000130.1 GCA_902782875.1 uncultured Ruminococcus sp.
CAGCACAGGCCGCATAGACGGTATAGACGGCGCGGTAGACCTTGATATATACTATAAGGACTGATATCATGCTTTTTATATGCTATCCTGCATGCACCACCTGTAAAAAAGCCCGCAAATGGCTCGATGACAACGGTATAGAATATACCCTCAGGGATATAAAGGAAGAAAAGCCGACCGCAAAAGAGCTTAAGAAATGGATAAAGCTCAGCGGTCTGCCCGCAAGAAAGTTCTTCAACACCAGCGGTATCCTTTACCGCTCCATGGAGCTTGCAAAGAAACTCCCGGATATGAGCGAAGAAGATATGCTGTCTCTGCTCGCTTCCGACGGTATGCTCGTGAAGCGCCCTCTTCTCATTGATAAGGAGCTTGTACTGGTTGGATTCAGGGAAAATGAGTGGGCAGAGCGGTTAAATGTTACAAACATATGACAAAGCAGCCGCGATTTGTCATTATGCTGTAATCATATTGTCAGATTTTGGTTAATTTGACCCTATTCATTTTGAATTGTAATAAAAAAACGTTAAATTTTACACGGTGAAAAGTCTTTTATTTTTCATTCATTTGTGGTATAATATGCTTTATGGAATAAGTATTCTTAAAAAGTGCGCCTTTGTGCCGTAAAGGGCGGGCGCTCATCAGGAGAGACGAATTTGGATAAGTTTATCATAAAGGGCGGCAGACGGCTGGAGGGTGAAGTCACCATCAGCGGTGCAAAGAATGCTGTGGTAGCCATCATCCCCGCAGTTATTCTTGCAGACGGGCCCTGTATCCTTGAAAATATACCGGATATAAGCGATGTTTCCATCTCACTTCGGATACTTTATGAGATGGGTGCAGTCGTTGAAGACCTTGGCGGCGGAGTATACCGCATAGATGCTACCCCTATAAAGGAGCCTGTTGTGCCGTATGAGCTGGCACGCCACATGAGAGCTTCATACTATTTTCTCGGAACACTTCTCGGCAAATTCCACCGTGCAAGAGTTGCAATGCCGGGCGGATGCTATCTCGGCGACCGTCCGATAGACCAGCACCTCAAGGCATTCACCGCACTCGGCGCAGACTGCCGCCTTGAAAACGGCATGATAGATATAACAGCCGATATGCTCATCGGTTCGCAGATATACTTTGACAAGATATCTGTAGGCGCTACGATTAATGCGATACTTGCTGCAGTCAGGGCAACAGGCCTCACTGTAATAGAAAACGCCGCAAAAGAGCCCCATATAGTCGATCTTGCAAACTTTCTCAACTCTATGGGCGCAGATATCATGGGCGCAGGTACAGATGTGATCAAGATAAGGGGCGTAAGACAGCTCAAAGGCACGAGCTATGCGATAATCCCCGACCAGATAGAGGCAGGTACCTATATGGTAGCTGCCGCAGCGACCAAGGGCAATGTCCTCATAAAGAACGTTATACCCAAGCATCTTGAATCCATAACGGCAAAGCTTGCCAAGATAGGCGTAAACGTTGAAGAATTCGACGACAGCGTTCGCATATCCGTAGACGGTCCGCTTGTCAAGACAAGCATCAAGACCCAGCCTCATCCGGGCTTCCCGACAGATATGCAGCCTCAGTTCTCCACTCTTCTCTGCCTTGCAGAGGGCACGAGCATAGTCACTGAGGAGATATTCAACAACCGTTTCAGATATGTTGATGAGCTCCGCAGAATGGGAGCGGATATATCCGTAGAGGGCAGAGTTGCCGTTATCGAGGGTGTGGGCAAGCTTTACGGTGCCCCCGTCACAGCACCCGACCTCCGCGCAGGAGCGGCTCTTGTAATAGCAGGCCTTGCCGCTGCAGGAGTTACCGAGATAGATGATATATTCCATATAGAACGCGGATATGAGAATATCGAACAGAAGTTGCGCGCGCTTGGTGCGGATATTGAAAAGCGTACCGTTCCCGGCACGGCAGTAAGAAAAGGTCCCGAAGCTATGTAATGATCTCCCTTTCCCGTATACGGGAAAGGGATTTTGTTTTCTCGCAGGGTTCATGGTATAGGGTCTAGGGTTTAGTTATTCACTCTTCAGTTTTCGTTATTCACTATTCACTTTTCGTGATTGAAGACAATCCCGCGAAGCCGCGCCGGCCTGCTTGTTGACAGAAGTGCAGAATTATGATATAATCATAAACATGATAAACAATCAGAAACGGTCAGTTTATCGGCAATGACTGAAAGGAGATGCTGTATGCATCATACAGCATATTGATATGAAGGTAAAAAAGCAGTATATCGTGCTTTGTGCAGTACTGTGCATAATAGCCGCCTTGCTCAGTGCGTGCATGTTCTATTTTGAGATGAGCCTGGCGCATTTCTCAAGGTATAACGATGTGATAGCCGAAAAGTGGCACGAAACATCCAGAGCCGAGCCGTGGAAGGGCGGCATCATAAACACAAGCTTCACCGCCACCAAGGTGGAGAGCGTCGAGGAACACAATGCTTCTCTCAGGGCGGGCGAATCACCGCTTGTGCCGTATGTATACATAGGCGATGTGCATGTATGCGCAGGAAAGTACGTAGCCTACGGCCAGGATGTGTTCGGCTCTGATATAATCATATACGGTGACCCGAGGACCAAAGCCGACAGGGACGCTGACACCGATACCTCGGGAAATATCAGGGAATTCGGCTTCGGCTCGAGATTCACAATATACTACAAGCCCGACAACCCCAGAATGTGTGCAACGATGGTAAATACCTCACCGTATATCGTAATAATCGTTGTGATATTCCTGCTTGCGGCGATACTCATCATCACAGGCAGACTTCTGAACAACAGGCTCAAACGCAACACCTTCAGCGATTCAGTCGTGAATATCATGGATATCCCCGTAGTAGTGACCGTTGCAGGCATATTGCTCTGCTTCTTCATGGGAATGCTTGTCGGCACCCTTTCGGTGGGAACTGAATACACTGTTATAAATGATTCTATTGTAGATCAGTACAAAGAAGGATCCATTCAGATTTAAAAAACGGTATGGCAAAGCCTTTGATTATGGCTTTACCATACCGCTTTTTATACAATGATGGGTTATTCCTTATTCCCGAAAATATATCTTACAGGGCTTGCATCACAGGACTTGTATAACTTCCAAGCACTTCACAAGTCTTTTTAGAAAACTTTGTAATCATAATTCCTCCTGATATAGCTATAAAGCATAATGCATACAAAAACAGCTTCTATCTGATGATAACTGTCGTAAAATACCCGCATTTTTCGGGTATATCACGGCTTAAATGCTCATTCTCAAATCCGCAGTTCTCTGCGGTATATATCTTCGCATCGGGTGCATTCTCATGAATAAGGCGCGATATACGCTGCATATCTCCGCCCTTCATGATAACCTTTGTTCCTCTTTGCCGCAGAAAAGACGATATCTCCTCATCACTGCACTGCGCAGGTATTACCATAAGAGGCTCGTCTCCCGTCACAAGAGGGATGCCGCATGCAGCCGCAGACGAGCAGAAAGCGGTCACGCCTGCACACATCCTGCATTCATACCCCATAGCAGACAGCTTTTCGGCGATATATGCCGCAGTAGAATACACCGACACGTCCCCGAGGGTGAGCATAGCCGTATCCTCTCCCCTGTCAAGATGGCCTGCAATGGCCTTTGCGGCTGTGTCCCATGCGGCCGACAGCTTTTCCCTGTCGGATGTCATGGGCATATCCAGGAGTATGACCGTCTTATCCGTGATATCAGCCGCTTTCTCCGCTATGGAAAGAGCGGTCATTTTTCCGCCCGATGATACCGCGGCAATACACGGGCATTCTCTTATGATCCTCACGGCCTTCAGTGTCATCAGCTCAGGATCGCCCGTACCTGTGCTTACAGCATAAAATATTCCCTTCATAGTACCCTTTCGCAAAAAGCACTCCTGCCCGCAAGGGAAAGAGTGCTTTTTCATCATCAGAAATTAGAGCCGTTCCAGCCCCAGTTCGCAGTGCCGAAGTATGAGACATACACCCTGTCATGCGGTATGGCGATCTCACTGCTGAGTATGCCCGTGATGTCTGATGTAAGCTTGTCCATGCCCGAAGTATTTGTGCCGTAGGTCTGCACCTGCACCATAGCTGCCGGAGAATCATCGCCCTTGAACCACAGCGCCTTTTTGTCCTCGATGCATACCATCAGCCAGCTTTCGGATTTCCCGGGAAGATCGCTTATCGCGCTTCCCAGTGCGGTTTTTATGCTCTCCATCTGTTCGCCCGATACGGGAACATTGGTCTTGACATTGATATATGGCATTATATTCTCTCCTTTATGAAAGCCTGTATGCGGATGAAGGCGCGTCCTCATCCATAGGTATTGTACCTGTGTATACTTTGCCGTCCGCAGCGCTGAAGCTTGTCTTCACCGTACCGACAGGCCTGTTGTCTTTTCTTGTCCTGACAGAATAGCCGACTGTTCC
>CACZPE010000131.1 GCA_902782875.1 uncultured Ruminococcus sp.
CTCGGTTATCATGTAGTGGAGCAAAGCCACAGTTCACAGTCCTATGACAGAGAAAGATAGAACAGAGAGGAGACACCAAGATGATAGACTTTATGGCCATAAAGAACAGCGTAAGCGTTCCCGATGCAGCTGAATACTACGGGATAGAAAACAGGAGAGGAATGTGCCGCTGCATATTCCACGAAGAAGATACACCCTCGATGAAGCTGTATCAGAACAATTATCACTGCTTTGGATGCGGAGCGCATGGAGATGTGATAGATCTTGTGCAGCAGATATTCAGCATCAGCCCCGCTGAAGCGGCAAAGAGGCTCAACTCCGATTTCAACCTCGGTCTTGATATGGATAAGCCGACTGATATGAAGCGGATACAGGAGTTCAGACAGCGCAGGCGTGAACATGATGAATTCGTCGAGTGGGACAAAAAAGCATTTGTCACCGTTGTCATATACTTCAAACTGCTTCGCCGGTGGCGTGAGGAGTATGCACCGCAGGATGAGAAAGCTGCAGTACATCACCTTTTTGCAGAAAGCCTGTCGGAGATGAGCAGGATCGAATACCTGCTCCAGATAATGACATTCGGCAGTATTGACGAGAAAAAGGCGATAAGAGAGGAGGTGGAGAGAATTGAACACAGATTACAGGAACACGACAGAGGATGCTGTACCGGAATGGCTGGGTAACAAGGGACAGATAGATGAGCCGCTTTTCTGTCAGAAACTTATTGAGAAGATGCCTCTCAGATACATCGACAATATGTTTTACAGCCTTGACGGTACGGTAAATGAGGACGAGCTCACGAGCATCATTTTCAATATGATAAAGGACCATGCGCGATATGGCAGTGCAAGAAAGACAGAGGCCATAATAAAGACACTCAGGCTGTACTGCTATCACAAGGATTTCAGAATATCAGACAAGGAGATACATGTGAAGAACGGCATACTCCGTACTGACGGCACATTCTCGGCGGAACGCTGCTTCTGCAGGAATCGTCTGGATGTCGTATATGATCCTTCAAAAGGCAAACCGGAGAAGTTTCTCAGATTCCTTTCGGGTCTGCTGGATCCCGATGATATTCTTACCCTGCAGGAATACCTGGGGTATTGTCTGATACCGACTACCATAGGACAGAAAGCGATGTTTATTATCGGTAACGGCGGCGAAGGCAAAAGCTGCATAGTGTCTATAGTACAGAGTATATTCGGACAGTCTGCGGTCACAGGTAGATTTCATGCGTTGGAGACTGACAAGTTCTCCCGTTACAAGCTGATAAACAAGCTCGTGATGATAGATGATGAGCTGCATATGGCAGCGCTGCCTTCAACAGGGGTGATCAAGAATCTGATAACAGCGAGGATACCTGTTGAGGTAGAAGCCAAGGGAAAGCAGTCAAGTCAGGCTACGCTGTATGCACGCTTTCTCTGTCTCGGAAATGGTTCTCCGAGGGCGCTCTATGACAAATCCGATGGGTTCACCCGCAGGATGCTGATACTGACAACAAAGCCCGTACCGCCGGGGAGAGTACTAGATCCTGATATCACATCGAAACTGGTATCTGAGAAGGACAGTATCTTCCTGTGGATGTTCGAGGGACTGCAGAGACTCATATCAAACAACTATGAGTTCACCATTTCCGGCAAAACAAAGGCAAACCTTGACGATCTCGTGGCTGAGAACTGCAACATAGCCGAGTATCTTGATGATACCGGATACATCTCATTTTCGCCTGAGTATTCTGCTACTTCCAATGACCTTTACGGAGGATACAGCAGATGGTGCGGTGAGAACGGCATCACGGCCCTGAAGCAGGACACTTTTACAGGCTGGCTCAAGAACAATTCTGAGCGCTACGGGATAAAGTATGACTACAACATACCCAACCGGGAGAACAGGCGTGTCCGCGGTTTCAGAGGCATCAGAACGTCTTACACGCCGATACTGACGTGATACACGGGCTTTACACGCCTCGATTTGGCTATATACTGCCATTTACACGCCTACACGCCTGAAAGGGGCTCATTCATAAGTTTTTTACACACAGACCAGATAAAGGAGATGCAACAATGATGAACAAAGAAAAAGAGATCATAGTTAATGAGATCATAGAGCTGCTGGAAAAGCTTACCGATAACAAGGCAGCAGAGCCGTCCAAGAGCCCTCCGGCTGAGATGCTCACTATCAAGGAGTGTACCGGAGCAGTACAGGGTGTGTCAGAGCACACTATCAGAAGGATGGTTGCACAGGGAAAAGTAAAGTCCGTTCGTACCGGCGAGGGTAAAAACGGCAAGATACTTGTCAACAAGGCAGATCTGCTAGCATATTTCGGCGCATAAAGATATAAATGCCGATAAGAAAAAAATAATAAAGCCATTAAGAACAACAAAACAGGCATACTTCTGATAATAGGCTTGACTTTTATATGGTAAAGTGTTATAATTGGTATTAACAGAAGTATGCCATAAGATACAAACCGAAAGGAGCTATTTTATGGCTACAACAAGAAAAAGAGGAAACTCTTACCAGATACGCGTGTCATGCGGATATGACACAGAAGGCAATCAGGTCGTACAGACCATGACATGGAAGCCCGAGGAGGGGATGACAAAGAAGCAGATTGAAAAAGAGCTTCAGAAGCAGGCGATTCTCTTTGAGGATAAGTGCATGAAAGGTCAGGTCACGGCGAACATCAAGTTTCAGGACTTTGCCGAGCAGTGGTTTGATGAGTATGCGAAACTCAACCTCAGAAATACGTCCTATGAGCGTATGAAACAGCTCACTGTGAGGGTATATCCTGCGA
>CACZPE010000132.1 GCA_902782875.1 uncultured Ruminococcus sp.
CAGCACCGGTACATACAGCCACCTTCTCACTACCACACGTACTGATTATGTAATGTCCGGCCTTTCCAACGGCACAAGATACGGCTACCTCGTAAGAGCATTCAACGGCAACACAGGTTCCGCGTACTCTTCTGCAAATGTTGTATACGCAACACCCGGCGGAACACTTTCCAGACCCTATCCCACAGCTACAGCCGGCAACGGTTATGTAACTCTCAGATGGAACTCCATCACCAACGCTACATACTACAAGATCTACAGATATGTTAACGGTTCTTACAACGAGCTCGGTACTTCTTACGGCAATACCTACACCGTATACAATCTTTCCAATGGCACAAGATACGGCTTCCTCGTAAGAGCATTCAACAGCAGCAACGCATCCAACTACTCTTCTGCTGATGTAGTATACTGCACACCTACAGGCGGTACTCTCTCCAAGCCTGTTGTAACCATCACTTCCGGTACCAACAGTGCATACCTCAGATGGAATACTGTTTCAGGCGCAACCTACTACAGGATCTATGAGTATACCGGCGGTTCCTATCGTGAGATCACTTCTACCTACGCTACAAGCTACACTGTAACAGGCCTCGTAAACGGCTACAGATACGGCTTCCAGGTAAGAGCATTCAACGATTACGGTTCAAGCTCCAACTACACATCCAGCGATGTATACTATGTTACTATAGGTTCCGGCACCCTCGCTACTCCTACAATGAGCGGCGCAGCAAACGGCCAGAGCGGTGCATACCTCTCATGGACACCCGTTAACGGTGCTACAACATATTATGTATACAAGGTAGTAAACGGTTCCTACACTTCGCTCGGTTCCACATACAATACCAGCGTTAATATAGCAAACCTTACACCCGGTTATACATACGGCTTTGCAGTAAGAGCATACTCCAACGGCAGCTACTCCAACTATTCCAACATAGTTTATATAACTCCCAGCAACTACTATTATTGATAAAGTCGGAAAGCTTTAAACAGCGCTTTCAGGGCGGACAGGATATCCTGTCCGCCCTTTTGTGCAATATGGAATGATTTCACAAATAATTTCAGATGAATTGGCGAAAATTGGGGATAATATTCAATATTTACAAAGCGTTCATATTTACTGTGAACAAATGTGATATAATATATTATATATTTCAGTTTTGTGTCAAAAGTTTCACGGCTTATGATATAAAGGAAGTGGTCTGCTTGAAAAAAAGGACTAAGAAACTTGTGGCTTGTCTGAGCGCATTAAGCGTGATGATGAGCTTTGTTGCACCTGCGTATGCGCAGGTCGCCGATGAGGACATATCCTCTGCTGCAGAAGAAGCTCTGTGTGATGAGAATCCTGCTGCAGCCGATGAAGAAGGTGATGTCCCCGATATTGTATCTGCTGATGAGACCGAAGCCGACGATACTTCATCCGCTGATGATATCATTGAAGATACCGGGGAGGATGTCACGGCAGATGACAGTGTTTCTGAAGAAGAGACCGATATCCCCGGTGAGATGACTGATGATGCACAGCCGGAGGATACACCCGATGAGACTTCAGCGGAAGAGATCCGGGATGATATCCCCGATGCACCTCCGCCTGCCGACGCTGCTGCAGACGAATCATCTGTATCAACGACAGATGAGGATACTTCAGAGCCTTCGGATATGACTCTCGAAGAGGCATACAGGATATCCGCAGCCATTGACGCGGGCGACGGCGACAGCTTTGAACCGTACGGAGTTGAGATCACTGAGGAACAGGCCGAGGCGATCAGCAGGATCATATACTATGATGAAACAGGCATGGAGGAACTGCCCGATGACAGTGCGGAAGAGCGTATTGAAACCGCAAGATCCGTCCATTACAAGGCTTATGCAAACGGCTCATCTGATTTCTATTACAATCAGATGTCTGATGCCGAAAAGAACATATATAACCAGCTGACGGCGGCCTGTGAGGATTTCATCAGCAATAATACCGATTATACGGATCCTTCATATGCGTTTGCTGCAATCAGATTCGATGATACCCCGCTGTCTATGGAAAACGGATATAAGGTTTTCTGGGCATTCTACTATTCAAACCCCCAGTATTTCTTCCTTGAAAACCGCTTCGGATATTATCATACGACAAGTAATACCATAACAGGTCTGATACTCAACTGCTATGACAACTGTCAGTCTCATACAGACAGACAGTCCATAAATACAGCTATAAAGACCAAGACCGACAGCTGGATATCCCAGTCACTGGCGTTTTCAACGCCTGTTGAGCAGGAAAGGTTCCTTGCCCAGACGATAGCATCTAATGTAGAATATATAGGCGCTGAGTATAATCAGTCAATGATGGGCTCTGTATATCTCGGCAAATCTGTCTGCATGGGCTATGCATTTGCGATGGAATATCTTTGCAACCGCATAGGCGTTGAGAGCTTTGTACTTTCAAGTGCGGCATATAAGGGCGACCCCGAGGCACACGCATGGAATGCCGTAAAATTCGGCGACGACTGGTATCTTGCGGATGTTACCTTCTGCGACCAGGGCTCATATTTCTATGATGCCTATCTCAACAAGAGCAAGGCGACATTCCGTGCAAATGACGGATACAATGACAGCCATCCGTGGTATAACTACCAGTTTGATTATGACACGCTGTTCACTATGCCCGTATTTGACAAGGATGATCCGTCCTGGACCGATCCGTGGTATACCTTTGATGATCAGACAGGTACGCTCACCCTTGCAGAACAGCTCCCCGATACTTCGTACAACAGGGGACTTGCCGATATAGCAAATATAGACAAGGACGATATAAAAAAGATAGTGATATCCTCTTCTGCAAAGGCGGGGCAGTCGCTCTGCGGAGCATTCGGCGGCCTTACTTCCCTTGAGAGCATAGAGGGCCTTGCAAATCTTGATATAAGCGGCACATCGGATATGAGCTATATGCTGCGTGACTGCACCTCGCTCACTTCCCTTGATCTTACAGGAGTGACCATCGGCAGCACGATAAACAGACAGGGATTTTTCTCGGGCTGTACTGCGCTCACATCGCTCACACTTCCTGCAGGTATGGCCATAATTGCAGATATGGACCTTGCCAACAACAGCGGCGATTATCTGGGCTGGGCTGTGACAGGCTCGATGAAGGTCATCAGCGGCAGCGGCAGCTATGCTTCCTTTACTTCGACAGGCGGCGGATATGTGCGTGTACCGAAGTGGTATACATGGAACAGCAGCACATATACTCTCACACTTACAGGACAGCTTCCCGATACCTCTGACGGCGAGGATTTCGCTACTCTTGCAGGGGTAAACAAGACAAATGTCAAGAAGATAGTGATAGACAGCGCAAAGGCGGGTACTTCTCTTGACAGTGCTTTTGCGGGAATGACAAATCTTGAGGGCATAGACGGTCTGGCACAGCTTGATACCACATCCGTCACCGATATGGACAATACCTTCTGCAACTGCTCTTTACTTACATCTCTTGATCTTTCAAGCTTTGGCATAACAAGTGCTTCTTATAAGCAGGATATGTTTGCAGGCTGTACATCACTGACATCTCTCGTTCTTTCGGCAGGGACCGTTATATCCGCGGATATGTGCCTTGTCAATAAGGACACCACCTTCAGAGGATGGGCAGAGTCGGGTACGGACACCGTTATCAGCGGTGAGGGCGCATATGCTTCTTTCACGGCTGTGACCGGCGGAAAGTACATACGCATAAGAGATATAACCTATACCAAGAACGATGCAGTACCTGCGTCCTGTACCTCAACAGGTATAATAGAGTACTACACCGGCAGCGACGGCAATTTCTACGTGCTGACCGACGGCGAGTACATACAGGTCGCTCCTGCGGATATCATAGAGCCCATAAAGCCGCATACAAAGGGCGGGGATGTGGTCGAGAACTACAGAGCACCCACCTATGAGAGCAACGGATCGCTCGACAATGTAAGATACTGCACCGTATGTGGTGCCGAGATCGAAAGAAAGACCGTGACCATACCCAAGCTGGTGCTTGACAAGCCTGTATTCAGGGCTACCGCGGGCAACGGCACGGTAACGCTCAGCTGGAACGATGTGGAGGACGCAACGGCATACAGGGTATACCGTTATGAGAACAATGCGTTCAAATATCTCAAGGAGATCACGGCCACCACATATAACGATTCCGGTCTTGCCAACGGCACACGCTATGGCTATCTGGTAAGGGCCTTCCACGGCGGCGCAGGCTCACCGTATACAAATTCGGATATCATTTATGCCACACCTGTTTCACCTGTGACTTCACTTAATAAGCCTGTTCTGACAGTCACTGCAGGCAACGGCTATGCAACACTCAGGTGGAATGCCGTGAGCAATGCGGTATCCTACAGGGTATACCGCTATGATAACGGTACATATACCGCTCTTGTGAATACCTCAGGCACAGCCTATACCGCATCAAATCTCACCAACGGCAAAAAGGTCGGCTTCCTCGTAAGGGCATTCAACGGTAATATAGGCTCACCCTTCACTGTGGCTGATGTGGTATATACCACACCCTTCGGAGCGCTTGCAAAGCCCGTTGTAACAGCTGCGGCAGGCAGCGGACAGGTTACCGTTAAGTGGAATGCGGTGAGCGGCGCGGCAAGCTACCGTGTATACCGATACGTGAACAATCAGTACATCTATCTCAAGGAGATAACCGGTACAAGCTATACCGATACAGGCCTTGCCAACGGCACGAAGTACGGCTATCTTGTAAGGGCGTTCAATGGCAGCACAGGCTCTGCGTACACAACTGCGGATATTGTATATGCAACTCCCTTCGGCTCACTTGCAAAGCCTGTTGTAAAAGCGACTGCAGGCAACGCCAGCGTTACACTCAAATGGAATGCTGTGGCCAATGCTGAAAAGTACAGGGTATACCGCTATGAGAACGGCACATATACCGCTCTTGTGAATACCACAGCCACAACATATACCGTGACCAATCTTGCCAACGGCAAAAAGGTCGGCTTCCTTGTAAGAGCGATCAACGGCAGCATAGGCTCGGCGTTTACCGCATCCGATGTGGTATATTCCACTCCCATATCCGCCGCATCGGTCAGCAAGCCGTCCGTAACAGCCACAGCAGGCAACGGAAAGGTTACGCTCAGATGGAGCGCGGTCTCGGGTGCAACGAGCTACAGGATATATATATACTACAAAGAGACCAATTCTTATCAGTACCTTCTTGAAACACCCCTGGTAGGCTGGTGTGATGTAACACAGCTTCAGAACGGCAGAAGCTACGGCTTCCTTATAAGAGCGTTCAAGGAAAACACAGGTTCGCCTTATACAAGTGCTGATATAGTATATGCCACACCTCATGCATAACAGAAAAGTCCCCTTGAGAAAAAGGGGACTTTTTTAACCTTAGCCATATGATAAAAATGTATAACCTATTTTTTGACATATGATATCGTTTTATAGAAAAATATATTGACAAAAAATCGATAATAGATTATAATATTTGTATATTCTGGCTTGTGGAGGAATTGATATGGAAAAAAAGATACTTTCTCTGCTGACAGCCGTTACAATGATCTCGAGCTTTTCTCTGCCTGCATATGCAGATGTATATGAGCCGTTTGATCTGATAGGTTCAGAGACACTGACTCTCGGAACATCCGGCGGAGTCAATCTCGGCGATTCCTATGACGACTGGGACGCGAACTTTGATTATGATACCGGTACAGGTATGCTCTCCTGGGATTTTCCCGATGATGATGTCGATTATTACTCATATGGCGATGATACCTATGCAAGATTCCGTGTGTATGTGCAGGATGAGTCAAGGAACATATTCCTTGGCTGGATATCATCGGAATATGAGACCGATGATCACGGCAGCCGTACAGGTGTGACCCGTCCGGGCTTCAATGTGATGGGCAGACTGGCATTTCTGAGCACAAAGGGATATACTATCCCCTCTGATGTAGTTATAAGCGTTGTCATCGATGAGATAAACGACAGCACCGATCATAAATATGACAGAAGCGCTCATCAGTATACGCTGCCTGTCAGCTTCAGCGGAGGCAATGTAATTACAGGGCTGAAGCCGCCCTCATCCTACAGATATGATGAGGATGAACAGAGGGTATACTGGGATGCTCCCGATGGCGCTACCTCTTATATCTATCATATAATCGGCGAGACCGTGACATCCCTTACGGATACCAATGATATCGAGAATATCAGGCCTTCCGATATAAGCAACAAGTACCTGAGCATAATCTCCGTTGACAAGGACGGCAATATGTCCGAGCCGTATTTCCCCATCATAGAAATGACGGTAAAGACTGCTCCAACCAAGACCGAGTACAACAAGGGCGATGCTCTTGATCTCACAGGTGCGGTGGTTACCGCAAAGCGCATAAAGTCTGACGAGCCAAACAAGATTTCGTATGAAACGACTGATATCACCCTTCCCGATGATGCTATCACAGCCGAGGGCTTTGACTCCGACACGGAGGGCGATAAGGTCATCACTCTCAGACACGGCGACACTACGACGACTCTGACCGTAAAGGTACTCTCTTACGAAAAGGTGGAGGCTTCCAATCCGGACTGCACCACCAACGGCAATATCGAGTACTACATCGGCAGCAACAATAAGTTCTATAAGCTTGAAAACGGTGTATACACCGAGATAACCGAAGAAGCTACCGTAATACCTGCTTCCGGCCATACCGAAGGAGAAAAGGTGAAAGAGAACGAAGTTGCTCCTTCCTATTCCTCCACAGGTTCGTATGATGAAGTGGTTTACTGCACCGAGTGCGGAGAAGAGATCAGCAGAGAGACCTTCACCGTACCTATGCTTGTACTTTCAAAGCCCGCAGTTACAGCAACACCGGGCAACAAGCAGGTAACTCTCAGCTGGGGCGCTGTTACAGGCGCTGCACAGTACAGGGTATACCGCTATGAGAACGGTACATATACCGCTCTTGTGAACACCACAGGTACCAGCTATACAGTCGGCGATCTGAAAAACTTCACTAAGGCAGGCTTCCTTGTAAGGGCTATAAACGGCACCAACGGCTCTGCTTACACAAATGCCGATGTTGTATACGCAACTCCCACAGGCGCACTTGCAAAGCCCTCGTTCACTGTTACAGCAGGCAACAAGCAGGTCACCGTAAAATGGACAGCAGTTGCCGATGCCGCAAACTACAGAGTATACAAGGTAGAGAACGGCAAATATGTATATCTCGCTACTGTAACAGGTACTTCCTACACTGCCGCAGATCTTACCAACGGCACAAGATACGGCTTCCTGGTAAGGGCATTCAACGGAAATGTTGGCTCTGCATACACAAATAACGATGTTGTCTATGCAATACCCTTCAGCACGCTTGCAAAGCCCAAGCTCACCGTTACACCCGGATATAAGAAGGCTGTACTGAAGTGGGGCGCGGTTACGGGCGCTGAGAACTACAGGGTATACCGCTATGAAAACGGCCAGTGCAAATATCTCACTACTGTAACAGGCACTACCTACACCTCCGGAAGTCTTACCAACGGCACTAAGTACGGTTTCCTGGTAAGAGCGTTCAACGGAAATACAGGTTCTGCATATGCAAATGCTGATATCGTGTACGCAACACCCTGTCTTGCAAAGCCAAAGCCTGCAGCAAAGGCTGCAAAGGGCAGCGTTACCCTCAGCTGGAGCGCGGTTGACGGCGCGAAATCCTACAGGATATACCGCTATGAGAACGGTACATATATCGCTCTTGTGAATACCGCAAATACAAGCTGCGCCATAGCAAATCTCCCGTCAGGCAAGCAGTGCGGTCTCCTCGTAAGGGCCATAAACGGCACAGAGGGTTCTGCATATACAAACGCTGATGTGGTATACGCAACACCTAAATAAACTGCATAAAGCACCCCTTTGAAAAAAGGGGCGCTTTTTTGTCTGACAGGGGGATACACAGACACTCCAAACTCTATATAAAATTCCAATATATATTTGTAAAAAGCCCATATTGATAAAAACGTGATAATGTGGTAATATAATAAATGTGTTAAAATCCCAAAATTTTAAAAAGGAGAGATATGATTGAAACACAGAAAGATTCTTTCATGCCTGACTGCGATCGCACTCTGCGCAAGTGTTTCCGCACCTGTATTTGCAGATGCAGCTGACGAAGCTGCCGAGACGGTCGAGATCGTTGAGCCTGCACAGGACGAGAGCGAAGAGCCCGCAGCAGACGAGACAGCAGACGCTGAGCAGACCGAAACAGCAGACGCTGAGGACAGCGAAGCTGAGACCGAGGAGGCCGAGACTGAGGCTGAGTCCGAAACAGCTGAAGAGACCGCTGAGGACAGCGAAGCTGAGACTGAGACCGAAGCTGAAACTGAGACCGAGACTGAAGAGACTGAGACTGAAAAGACCGAAGAGGAAACTCAGACCGAGGAAGCTTCAGAGACAGAGGACACAGCTGAAGAGTCCGAAAGCACTGAAGAAGCTGAAGCAGCAGACGAAAAGTCTGATGAAGAAGACACCAAGGAAGATACAGCTGCTGTTGAAGAGGCTGCAGAGACAGCTGAGAATGAGACTAAAGCAACAGCTGAAGAAGAGACCACTGAGGAAGATGAGCTCGAGCTCGGCGAAAAGGGCGGCACATTCCCCAATAACAGCAATTTCACATGGAAGCTCACAGCTTCAGGCCAGCTCCTGATATGGGGTTCAGGCGAAATGCCCGGCTTTTCGTCTTCGTCAAGTCAGCCCTGGGCAGATGACAGGACTGTCATTACGTCGGTAATACTTCAGAGCGGCATCACATCTATAGGCGCCCATGCCTTCCAAGACTGCACCGCACTTACTTCCGTATCTATCCCCTCTACTGTACATACTATAAATACCTCCGCTTTCTATAACTGCAGAAGCCTCACTTCTGTTTCACTTCCCGACTGCGATATAGGTAACTATGCATTCGAGAACTGCACAGACCTTGTGAGCGTAAGGCTTTCCTCAAGCAGCGTAAGCAGATCGATCGGTACAGAGGCATTCTATAACTGCCAGCGCCTTGAGAGCATAAACATCCCGAACAATATCACCAACCTTGGTAATTACTGCTTCAACGGTTGTGTTACTCTGCCCAGCATCAGCATTCCCGGCAGCATCAAGCTGATTCCTTACCGTGCATTCTACGGCTGCACATCCCTTGAGACCGTAGCTATTGGCAGCGGCGTTGAGGAGATCGGCGAAGATGTATTTTATGACTGCATCTCCCTCAGAAACGTTTCTATGCCCTCTACAGTTGTAAAGATATGGGGTGAGGCTTTCAGAAACTGTAAGAGCCTCCAGTCTGTTGTAGTACCCAACGCAGAG